>NZ_AYTW01000016.1 GCF_002752635.1 Mesotoga sp. Brook.08.105.5.1 | reverse complement strand
TATAATTTGTCCGGGAAATTAGGTGTCTATGTGCCATCGCAAGGGGTTATTCTCAATGTACTCACGAATTCGATTCAGTTCTTTCTCCCCACGGATGACATGTTCATAGTAATTTCGTTGCCAAAGAGATTTCCCGGGCGTACCGCGCAGTTCGTTTACTCTAGCCGTTGCAGCTGCTTTGAACCCCGAGACGAAAGAACCAATTGTCTTTGCTTTCATAACGCTTTCATGTGCTTTCAAACAGCCGCTTACAATCTCCCTTTCGCCTCTTTGTATAGCTACAATTCCGTGCAGGTGATTAGGCATTATCACGAAGGTGTCTAGTTTGATTTCCTTTCTGATTTCTGCAGATCTTAATCACTCTCAACAACGATCGTGCCAATGCTACTCAAGATCACTCTTCCGTCAACCATGGCTCCCAACAAACACTGCCTCCGATATGTACATATCGTCAAGAAATAAGCTCCGGTCTGAGAATAATCGTACTCCTTCAGTCTAATTGACCGCCTTTTCATAAGTCTTTCATCATGTTCCAAAATGCAAACCTCCAGGTTCTTCTTGTTCTCAAGGGTGAACAGCCGTTCGCCCCTACAAAAGAAACGACACATTAATCATATAATACCGCTGCGCGCTGGAAGAAACGCTGCCTTGGTTTCTGCTTTTAAAACTTGCATCATGAAACTTGAAACAGATGATCTTTCCGTTGCGGAGAACCAATAACGCTCGAAGGAGTCGCTTTTTCTCATCCTGGCGCAACAGCGCCAGCATCACTTCCCCGCGAAGCGGGCATTGCGACCTGGCGTGGTCTTCGCCAGCCTTGCGTCCCACCGAAGGTGGCATCACTTCCGCCGATGCTTCTCGGCGCATCACTTCCCCGGACGATTCTGCGGGCATCACTTCCTCGCGTTAGCGAGCCTCACTTCCTGCCGAAGGCAGCCTTGCGTCTTGTTCCGCTCTTTCCAAACCCAACCACGATCTTCCCTTTGACCAAGAACGAAGAACAGATCCTCGCTCTGGAACGAAAAACGAGATTTTTCTTGGCCGGGGGGGTAACACTCAACCGAGCATAAGTTCACTTCGCCAATTCGTAGATTTTCTTAACATCGTCCTTATGAAGTTGTACGAACTGTCCCAGAGGTCCGTCTTCAGTTGCCTTCTTGGCCATTTCTTCAAACTTGTCGTCGGGAATTCCGGCGTCTGTCAGGGTAACGGGAATACCGAGACTAGCAAAGAATTCCTTCAGCCTTCTAATTCCCTCAACAGCGGCCTTTTCAGGATTACGGAAGTCCGGTTCGACGTCCCAGACTCTGTACGCAAATTGGGCAAAGCGTTCCACATCGTGCTTATACACATAAGTCATCCACGGAGCCCACATAATCGCCAGGCCTCCGCCGTGAGCTATGTCGTATATCGCGCTGAGTTCATGTTCCATGCCGTGAGTAGCCCAGTCTCCGATTCTTCCCGTGCTGAGCAAGTCGTTATGAGCTATGGTTCCGGCCCACATTATCTCCGCTCTCGCATCGTAATTCTCAGGCTCTTCTAGAGCTATGGGAGTGTTCTTGATCATTGTTCTTAGAGTAGCTTCGCAGAGTCTGTCCGTGAAATCCACGTTCTTCACATTTGTGAAGTATCTTTCCATGACATGGGACATTATATCTACCGCACCTACCGCCGTCTGGTAAGCAGGCAGTGTGAAAGTCAGTTCGGGATTCATTATTGCGAATTTCGCTCTCATGTGAACACTGTTTGCTGCTCTCTTGTACCAGCCGTCTTCGTTTGTGATTACAGATCCGCCGCTCGATTCGCTTCCGGCTGCAGGAATTGTTAGCACAACACCGAGCGGGAGCATCTTTTCTACTTTCTTGCCGGTCGAGTAGAAGTCCCAGACATCTCCACCGTAAGGTACTCCAATTCCTATCGCCTTGGCCGAGTCGATAACACTTCCCCCGCCAACTGCGAGGATTGCATCGACGTTCTTTTTTCGGCAGAGTTCGATTCCATCTCTTACAAGAGACAACCTTGGATTGGGCATTACTCCTCCAAGCTCGAAGATCTCAACTTCGGCTTCTCTTAGACTTTTTACAACACGGTCGTACAAGCCGGTCTTCTTTATACTGCCTCCACCATAGTGAAGAAGAACTCTCTTGCCGAACCGGGAAATCTCGGTTCCAACATGTTGTTCGGTATCTTTTCCGAAGATTATCTTGGTCGCATTGTGAAACGTGAAGTCTAGCATTCAATCACTCCTCTCTTATATGTGTTTTGTAATTGACATCTATACACTCGGACATACCTTCTTCACAACTCTCAATTATCTCTAGTATTCTCTCAATAGCTACTTCGATTATTCTTGCCGTAGCTCCCCAGACTACGAAACCGGGGAAGCGGTATCTGATGGTCTTCTTTCCATTGGGCATAATAATTGTCTCCGGGGAGGTTAGCATAAGAGCCTTTAGCGAAAGAAAGATCACGTCCTCAACTTCTCCCCTGTCCAGTTTGAACTCAAGCTTATCTATGAATCCAACGAATGAGGTGATCACTTTTCCTGATGTGACTGTAGTATTTATGTTCAGCGGGTAGACTTCTTTAAGAGAAGACGGAGAGGCACCAATTTCCTCTCTCATTTCCCTTATTGCACACTCTAGAAGAGTTTCGTCATCTTCAATATGACCGCCAGGAAAGCTGATTTGCCCCGGATGGCTTATCCCTGTCGATCTTCGCGTAAGAAGCAGATAGTATTCTCCGCAGAGCTTCACGATTGGCACAAATACTGCCGTATCTTGATTCCTTTGTTGCAAGACTCCACCTCGCATATATTCTACTATTATTATCAATTATAATGCTTTTGGGAGGCGATGAAGTGAAGGAAGTAACCCTAACAGAATTGAGGGGAGTCGTCGGAAAGGTTCTTATTGACTTCTATAGTCCGGGCTGCGGAGTATGTGCTGCGATTGAAGCGAAACTTGATGAAGTTGAAGACACTTTTGTTTCCTGGAAATTCTACAAGATAAATACTGTTGAGAATCCTGCGGTTGCTTCAGAACACTCCGTCTTTACAGTCCCGACGATTGTGGTGCAGGTTGATGGTAGAGAGCAGAAGAGATGGAGCAGATACTTCTCTCTCGAAGAAGTTATCGACTATCTTCGTGAAATTGATGAGACAGAGAGTTAGCTTTTTCGGTTCACCGCCATCGGTTCTCCGTTCTCCGTTAAAGCCAAGAAGAAGATCGAAACCAAGATTCCGGATCCAAGTCTGAAATGACTGCCTTAGGTTATTCAGAAGACACCACATGTCGTCATTCTGACAAAGCTCCTAGTCAGAGTCTCGATCTTCACGTAAGCGCAGCAAACTCTGGCATAAAACATCAGACGCAAGGCTGCCTTCGGCAGGAGGCAAAAAAGGAGCCAGTCTGCTAACGCCAGTTCCGCTTTGCGGGCTAATAGCCACCAATCTGTGAACGCTGCTGAGTAGAACGTTGACCGCCAACAGTCTGCCGTCCTTCAAGAAGCCCGCTGTACGCTGATGAAAACCACGTTGGCTGTCAAAGGATTACCGTCCTCTGAAATCAACAACAATAGCTGGAATGCTCCTGTTAAGGGTCATCCCGATATGCAACTGATCGGGATCTCGAATGCAAGAGCCGCTTTTTGCTGCACGCCGAGCACTTCAAAGAAACGGCCTCAGTGAGTTGTTCTGAGTTGCTTCCCCGCGAAGCGGGCATTGCGTCCTGGCGCGATCTTCGCCAGCATTGCGACCTGGGATGTTCTCCCCAGCCTTGCGTCCGCTGTGCCTTTCGGCGCATTGCGTCTCATTCCACTCTTTCCAACCTGACCCGCTACCACGCGTTTACGGTGTATACTTTTGATTAATAGCGGCTTCATTGCTTCAGGAGGGGGTGCACCAAGTTGAGAATCGGAATTGCCGGACTCGGCACAGTAGGGTCCTGCGTATATGCTATTCTTTCTGAAAAGGGAGATGATATCGAGAAGAGATCGGGAAGGAGATGTACTGTCTCCAAGGTAATAACAAGGACTCGAAGCAAGTACGCCAAACTTGGAATCCCGTCCGACCTGATCGCAGAGGATTTCGAAGACCTGATTATCAACAGCGATATTGTAGTCGAGACTATTGGCGGGACTGAGGCCGCCAGAAAACTGGTTAGACAGTCTCTGGAACTCAACAGAACAGTGGTTACCGCGAACAAGATGCTTATCTCCGAATTCGGTAATGACTTCTCCGACAGTTCCCCTATTAAGAGTCTCTTCTTTGAAGCTGCCGTGGGTGGTGGCATTCCAATAATCTCGCTTCTTGAGGACTACCTGATATTCCACGGAATCAAACGCATACGCGGTATACTCAACGGGACAACGAATTTCATTCTATCTGAGATGCAGAAGGGAATTGGTTACCAAGAAGCTTTGAGGCTTGCTCAGGAAAGGGGTTATGCAGAAGCCGATCCATCAAGCGATGTGAAGGGCTTAGATGCTGCATACAAGCTATCGGTGCTCACGGGTATAAAGACTGGGATTTTCCCCGGAATAGCAACAATAGAGACGAAAGGAATTGAAGATATAGATAAACTAGACATAGAAAGGGCTGCAGACGAGGGAAGGAAGATCAAGCTCATAGGGACGATTGATTTCGAGAAGGAAAGAGCTTCTGTTAGACCTCAGGAACTAGAAAGAGATGATCCACTCTGGAGCGTAGATGGTGTTGAGAATGCCATAGAGGTTGAAACGGATCTGTCTGGAAAGTTTATTCTCAGGGGAGAGGGTGCAGGCGCACAACCAACTGCAACTGCGATTATCTCGGATATTCTAAGGGCATCGAGATACGCCGAGAAGCAGAGCAATTCAGTCGTGATAATGAAGTTTGGAGGAACGTCGGTCGACACGCCGGAGAAGATAAGGGATGTTGCAAAACGTGTTCAGAGAAAGGTTCAAAGCGGAGTCAAGCCCGTTCTGGTTGTTTCGGCCATGGGGGTCGAAACTGACACTCTCTATGAACTCGCCGGAGAGATCTCCAGTAAGCCAAACGGCAGAGAGATGGATATGCTTCTAGCTACCGGCGAGCAGAAGTCTATAGCACTTGTAGCGATGGCAATTCAGGAGCTGGGGATGAAGTCTATCTCACTTTCTGCCAATCAGGCTAGGATTCAGACTGACTCGAATTTCTCAAATGCAAGGATCGTCTCAATCGACGCGGATCTAGTAAGTCGCCACATTTCAAATGGATATGTTCCCGTTGTCGCAGGCTTTCAGGGATCGACATATACTGGCGAGATCACGACGTTAGGACGAGGGGGTTCGGATCTTACGGCCGTAGTGCTTGCGAAGGCTCTGGGATCACAACTGTGCGAAATCTACAAAGATGTGGATGGCGTATATTCTGCCGATCCGAGGATAGTCCGGAAGGCCAGACCGATCAAAGAAATCTCATGGGAAGAGATGATCGAGCTTTCCAAACAGGGAGCTCAGGTGCTTCAAAGCCGAGCGTCGGAATTCGCCAGGAAGTATGATATAAAGGTGCTCGTGAAAAACGCGCACACGAACGCCAGAGGCACGCTTATATGGAGGGGATCGAAAGTGGAGCAACCTATCGTAAGAGCAGTAACTTCTGATCAGGATATCGTAAAAGTGGTTCTGCAAGAAGTTCCTGACAGGCCGGGAATAGCTGCAAGAGTGCTCAAGACTCTTACCGAGCAGAATGTGAATATCGATATGATAATACAGAGTATGAGAAGCGGTGATTTCAACACAATGGCCTTTACCGTTCAGGCGAGCGACCTTGCAAAGCTCAAGCAGGATATTTTGAAATCGAGAAGCGAAGCCAGAGAAATAACCATAGAAAGAGCTATTGCAAAGATTTCCATAGTGGGCGTCAACCTGACTGCCACACCGGCCATAGCTGCGACTCTCTTCGAGACTCTTGCAAATGAAGGGATCAACATAGATATGATAAGCGCCAGCAACAGCAGAATCTCGGTCGTAATTGACAGCAAGAAGGTGCGTTTGGCTGTAAACGCTATTCACAGTGCCTTCAGTCTGGAGGAGATCGAATGAAAGGGTTAATAGCTAGCTACGAGAGATTTCTTCCCGTAACTCTTAGTACTCCGAGGATTACCCTCCTTGAAGGAAACACGCCTCTGATATATCTGGAGAACATCAGCAGGAAATTCGGACCGAAAGTTTACGTGAAGTATGAAGGGGCTAATCCCACAGGCTCTTTCAAAGATAGAGGGATGGTTCTGGCTATCGCCAAGGCGATTGAAGAGGGCTCAAAGGCCGTAATTTGTGCCTCTACCGGAAATACTTCGGCCTCCGCTGCCGCTTACTCTGCAAGGACCGGTTTGAAGTCGATAATCTTAATTCCAGAGGGAAAAATCGCTCTGGGCAAGCTTGCCCAGGCGATGATCTATGGCGCAAAGGTAATTCAGATAGATGGGAATTTCGATGACTGTCTTGAACTTGCGAAGAAGATTTCTGAAGAGTATCCGGTAACGCTTGTGAACAGTCTGAATCCTTACAGACTTGAGGGTCAGAAAACTGCCGCTTTCGAGATAATCGACGTTCTAGGAAGGGCTCCTGACTACCACTTCATACCGGTAGGGAACGCGGGCAATATTACTGCCTACTGGATGGGGTATCGGGAGTATCACGAGAGAGGTCTGTCAAACAGCCTGCCCAAGATGATGGGCTTTCAGGCCGAGGGAGCTGCCCCAATTGTATATGACAGGGTCTTCGAACACCCCGAGACTATTGCGACCGCCATCAGGATTGGTAACCCTGCAAGCTGGAAGAAGGCAGTCGCTGCAAGAGACGAGTCGGGAGGGGTAATAGAAGCCTTGACCGACGAAGAGATCTTGAACGCGCAGAAGCTGCTCGCGAACACCGAGGGTGTCTTCTGCGAGCCGGCCTCTGCAGCTTCTTTTGGCGGTTTCCTGAGAAAGGCCGAAGAGGGGTTGTTCCGGTCAAGTGATCTCGTTGTCTGTACTTTGACCGGGAACGGTCTCAAAGACCCCGATGCAGTCATCAAGTCTGTAGATATGCCCATAGTCATTCAGAACAGTCTGGAGGCAGTCCTTCATGAGGCAGGTCTGAAATGAGACTGAGGGCGCCGGCCACGACGGCAAATATGGGAAGCGGCTTTGACGTGGTGGGTATGGCTTTGAAGCTCCATAATACCGTTCAATTCGAGAAGGCGAATCGACTTAAGGTTCTATCTATAGGTAGATATGGAAGAGAAATCGAGGATGCGGAAGAGATTTTCAGAAGTTCTATAGCGAGATTTGAGAAGATTACCGGCAAGGTGGTACCGGGAATCCAGATAATTCAGGAGTGTGAGATACCTCCTGCCCGGGGACTCGGATCGAGTGCAGCGGCAATTGCCTCCGCATTGTTTATAGCGAATGTGATGACTGGAGGGAGTATTCCCGTAAGGAAGCTTCTCGAGATCGGGACCGAGATCGAAGGCCATCCTGATAACATCGTCCCATGTATGCTTGGAGGGCTCGTTGTCTCTTACTACGACGGAAAGAGATTCGACTACGAGAAGTTTGAAATGCCAGATCATAGACTGACTTTTCTGGTGCCAGAATTCAAGCTCTCCACAGATGTAATGCGAAAGGCGCTTCCCGAATCGATTCCCTTTGAAGACGCTGTGAGCAATATAAAAAGCGCTTCGCAATTTGTAGCCAAAATCTCAAAGGGCGATCTTGGTAGTGCTCTGAAATACTCACAGGATGAAATCCATCAGACTTACAGAATAAACAGCGATTCACGGATGAGGGAATTCGTCCTCAGCATAGAAGAGAGAAGGCCTTCTTTCTGGTTTGTCAGTGGTTCGGGCTCGGCAGTCTGCTGCGATCTGGAAGATGTAAACGGAATTCCATATCTGGAAGCAGTCATAAGAACCACCCCGGCAAACGAACCGTTTATCGTCGGTCTGTGAGTTATTGACTAGATAACGAGTTTAAATCAGCTTCGATAAACAGTCTCTATGGCGCCTTCACAAGGAAACAGGTCATCGAATATCCGGTAGTATAGAAGCTCTTCCTTTGATCTAATTCCGCTGTCTCGCCGTTCGTTCTCAAGCTCTGAGTCGGATATCATCTCCTCCGCATACTCTTTCATCAGATGCGATGAGCCCGAACCCACGCTGAACTTGCTCTTCTTCCGCCACACGACGCTCTCCGGCAGCTCGTTTTCGAACGCCTTTCTGAGAATCCACTTCTCTGTCTTCTCGGGTCCGTGGATCTTCCATTCAGCGGGTATGGAGAAGGCAAGGTTCAACACCGAAGGGTCCATAAAGGGTACATCGAATTCGATTCCGAATGCAAGACTCATTCTGTCGTTCCGCTGGAAGCCCGAGCGATAACCGTTTTTTGTAATCCTCATCGACTCTTTGTCTATAGACTCTGCAGTGGGCAGATCCTTCATGTACTCATAGCCGGCGAAGAGTTCGTCGGCCCCCTCTCCCATGAAGACGAAGGAACTGCCTTCATCGGCTGCCAGCTTCGAAACGAGGTAATTGGGAATAGCGCTTCTGACCAATGGAGGATCGAACGACTCGAGATGATAGATTACTTCGGGCAAGACTTCGAGCATCTCATCGAAATCATAGGTGTACTCTCTATGATCCGTGCCGAGATACTCGGAAACCTCCCTTGCGTATTCCGGGTCTTCCCCGTCGCCGCTTCCAACAGTAAATGTTCTCAAGGACCCGCTCAGCGAACTAGCAACGGCTGCGATACAACTGCTGTCCAAACCGCCGCTCAAGAAGACTACCGCGTCAGACTTAACTGCTGAGAGTCGCTTTTCAACGGCCTCTTCAAGAGAACTCCGCAGCAGTTCAGCTGCCTCTTCTTCGTTTCGAGCATCTGACTCATCTGTAAGCAGGTCTTCGAGTGAGGAGTACTTCTTGAACCCTTCGATGGAAGAGAAGTAGTAACCCGGCGGAAAGACCTTTACCTCACTACAGAAGGCGGTCAGAGCCTTGAGTTCGGAAGCACACGCGATCGACCCGTTTATGAAGCAGTAGTAAAGAGGCTTCAGTCCTAAAGGATCTCGGGCGATCAGAGTTTCTCCGGCTGTATGAATTGCGAAGGCAAAAGAGCCGTCCAGTCTATCTATGAATCGATTTCCATACTTCCTATGAAGACTCAGTATCTTCTCCGGCCAGGGCGCATCGGAGCAGTTTCTGAGAAAACCGTCGAAAACGACGTACTCACCATGCCCTTCAAAGACATTCATGTTATCCTCATAGGCATTGCTCAACACAGCGCCCATAACTACCTCTCCGCCTGCCGCGAGGACTCTTGGCTCGCTCCCCCTGTGTGCAAGGAAAGATAGCGAGTCTTCTATCATTTCTCTCTCGCCCCTATAGAATACAGCGATTCCGCTCATCAAAAATCCCTCCATTTTGTTCCATGCGAAGACTTACCTGAAGCTACTTCTGGGATCATTACTATTCTGACACATAATAATTATATCATGTGAGGAAATCTCCAAAATTCATTTCTGAAGCCAGGTCCGCGCATCGCGTTCCAACTAGCTCAGAAGGCTTCATTCACTTAGTTCACAAGGAGGATTTCTGTATAATGGGAGTGCAGACATTCCATTCGCTTTGGAGTATCTGTTCTTTGCAGGTTATCATTTGTTTCTTATTCTTTTTCTGCACAGGGGATTGGGGAGGTGGTTCTATGAAGATAGCTGTAATTGGAGCTGGCAACGGTGGACAAGCTCTTTCGGCGGTCCTTGCGATGCGAGGACATGATGTCTCGCTTTACAACAGGAGTCAAAAGAGAATACTACCGATACTTGATGACCGGAAAATAAGAGTTGAAGGTGAGTCCAGCGGAAAGGCCAAACTCAAGTACGTCGGAACGGATATGAAGAAGGCGATAAATGGGGCAGAGGCAATCATGGTGGTCGTGCCTGCCTTTGCTCATGCTCAGATTGCCGCCGGTCTGGCCGACTGCGTTACGGAAGGGCAAATCATAGTTCTGAATCCGGGCCGAACCGGAGGGGCGCTGGAGTTCGATAAGATCTTCAGGGAGAAGGGCGTTAGAGAGAAAGTGGTAATTGCCGAGGCCCAAACCTTCGTCTTCGCTTCGAGAATTTCTGGTCCAGGGATGGTAAGGATATTCAGGATAAAGAACGCCGTTCCGATTTCTGTTCTGCCTTCAAAGGAAAACGAGGCGATCATGCCAATAATAAGCGAGATCATGCCCGAGTTTACACTGGCGAAGAACGTACTTTACACGAGTTTCAACAACATAGGCGCAGTCTTTCATCCCGGTGCGATACTTATGAACGCCGGTTGGATTGAGACAAAACACGGAGACTTCCAGTTCTACTTAGAAGGCATAAGCCCATCGGTCGCGAGAGCTCTGGAAGCGCTGGACAGAGAGCGCTGCGAGGTCACGAAAACTCTTGGCGTTGAGGCAATGGGCGCCAAGGAGTGGCTTGACTATGCTTATGACGTCAAAGGCGAAGACCTATATACGGCCATTCACAGCAACGAAGGCTACAGAGGGATAATGGCCCCGATAAGCATAGAGAACAGATACATAATGGAAGATGTGCCGATGAGCCTCGTTCCGATCAGCTGCTTCGGAAAGAAGCTCAAAATAGAGACTAAAGTCATAGATTCGATAATCAATATTGCTGGAGCGGTTATGGAGAGAGACTTCTGGAGCGGGGGTAGAAGTCTGGCCAGTCTCGGTGTCGATAAAATGTCTATTGAAGAACTTACCAGGTACGTGGAGGAAGGGAATTGATATGAAGATACTGGCGGGAGCTATCGGGAGCGACATACACACTGCTGGCATTCTGAATTTCCTCCATCTGGCCGAAAGGGAAGGCTACGAGACGACATACATTGGAAGTGTAATCGGCATAGACAAGCTGTTGGACAGTGTGGAAGAGGCTTCGCCTGACATAGTTGCGGTGAGCTACAGATTGGGCAAGGAGTCTTGCGAGCAGCTACTGCGCGAACTGAAACTGTCTCTGGAGAACAGGGGGATCGAGAAAAGACTGATCTTCGGTGGAACGGTTGAGACTGCTGAAATAGCAGAGAGAAGCGGTCTCTTCGAGAAGGTCTTCGATGGCAGCGAGATGCCGGAAGAAGTCGTTATGTTCCTCAGGGGCACGACAGATGCAAAAGGCGAGGTTGATTACCCGCAGTCGCTTCTCGAAAGAATAACATCTAAGAAGCCCTATCCTTTGATAAGGCATCATATAGGCCTGGAAACCGTTGAAGCAACTGAGAAGGCCGTCCGGAATCTCGCCGAATCCGGATTGCTGGATATCATCTCACTTGCCCCGGATCAGAACTGCCAGCAATGGTTCTTTCAGCAGGAGGATATGATCTCTTCCGAAGACGGAGCCGGCGGCGCTCCCTTCAGAACTAGAGAGGATTTTGAAAGAATGTATGAGGCAAGCCGAACAGGGAACTATCCCTTGATGCGCTGCTACTCAGGAACAAGAGATCTTCTGAAGTTCTCTCTTCTCTTCAAAGAGACGCTGAACAACGCCTGGGCGGCGATTCCTCTAACCTGGTACTCGCAGCTAGATGGGAGATCGGATCGCGAACTGCTCGAAGCGATAAGAGACAATCAGGGAGCGATCGCCTGGAACGGAGGAAAGGGCATCCCGGTCGAGATAAACGAGGCCCATCAGTGGGCGCTAAGATACTGCCATGCTGCAGTCGAAGTGACTACCGCCTATCTTGCCGCCCTCTGCGCTAAGCGCCTCGGCGTAGAAGTGTACGTTGCGCAGTACATGTTTAACACGCCACCGGGGATCTCTCCAAGAATGGATCTGGCAAAGGCGCTCGCAAAAAAAGAGTTGATCGAGTCTTTGAAGGATGAGAACTTCACGCCAGTTACGATGGTAAGGCCCGGACTTATGTCTCTTCCAGCCGACCCAAATCTGGCTATGGGTCAGCTGGTAACATCCGTTTATACTGCTATGAACATTGACCCGGAGATTGTTCATGTTGTCGCTTACTGTGAAGCGACAAGAAGGGCCTCAGATGTAGAGATCATAGAAAGCGCGAAGATGGCCAAACAGGCGATAAACGAGGCGATCAAAGGGATTCCCGACTTCAAGCAGGATAAGGAGATTCAGAACCACAAGGAATACCTCAAGAGTGAATCTGCAACGATCATAGAGGCAATGGAGAAGATCAAAACAGGCGAGCTCACATCGCCCGAGACAATTTACACGGCAATCAAACTGGGCATCCTCGATGCCCCGGGTTTGAGCAAGATGTCAGTAGCCAAAGGGGCAGTTCGAACAGCCATTATCGACGGCCAGTCCTGCGCGGTCGATGAGCAAGGAAGGAAGATAGACGAAAGGGAGAGGCTCGCGGACTTAGAAGGTGATTGATGAGCCAGTCACGCGGCGCGGCCAAGAACAGTTGCAAGTTGCCAGTTCCAAGTTGCGAACTCTAGGCACGAAGAAGAACGAAAGATTAGACGCAAGACGCCGGAGAACATCGGCGGACGCAAGGCCGACTTCGTCAAGAATTGATGCTGCTGCGCAGAAAGTGATGCCCGGAGAAACGTCCGGGGACTCTGATGAAGACCATGTTGACCGTCATCGGTTCTCCGTTCTCCGTAAAAGCTGTTTCTTCGGAGAACAGAGGCCGGCCAACGGCTAAGTAAATTCAGACTCCATTTCTAGTATCTTATCAGCCTGAGTTGAGATAGAATAGGTATGTAACATGTTTGTGCGTTGGTTGAATTATAAATTAGAATGATTTAAAAGTATTTACTCATTCTAGCCAATAATACTTCTGAGACAAGACTGAGTATGTTCTCTACTCGACTGTGGGTGAATGATGGAAAAGAGGCTGCTTTTTACAATGGCCCTGTTCCTGACGGGAGTTTTTAGCCTGTCTCTAGCTATAACAAGCTACGTAGACCCGGTGGGATTTCCCGCTCCCTGGCCGGATAATCCAAGCCAGCCGCTAGCTTCTTATGAGTTCAACAGTCTCAACGACCTTATAGATTACTACCCTACGAATTCCTGGAATGTAGCCGGCGGTATTCTATCGCTTACCGCTTCTGGCGAGCGCAGAGCGATACTTGATGGGAACGAAGGCTGGGGCGATTACGTTGTGAGGAGCTTTGGCAGGATCACCGACGGGATTCAGTCCGGCGGCTCCGGTTATGCGATATATGTCAGGGCTACAGGTACTGCCAGGAACATAAACGCCTACGCTTTTCAGGTCGATCCGGGACTTGGGAATAAATTCGCATTGAGAAAGGTCACAGATGGTAGAGAGTCCGGCGTTCTAGCCTCGGGAACGCCTGCCGCAGATTTCGACTGGCTGGAATGGCATGAAGTAACCATAGTGGCCATGGGTAATACATTCACTATGTTTGTCGATGGAATTGAGGTTTTGAGATACACTGACAGCGATAACCCTTTCATGAACGGAAGAGTTGGTCTCAGATCCTGGGGACCGACACAGGTCGAATTTGACTATGTTCGAGTGAATGAAAGCACTTCGGCAACCAACGAGTGGATCCCTTACACTTACTCGAGAGACCCGATTTACGACGCTTCAGGCAATACTGACAATTCTAATGGCGGGACCAGTCCCAGGCAGGAAGCAGATTTCGTCAGTTCTCATAATCTGCCTGCGATACAGTTCTTCGCCGACTGCGACAATCTCATGTTCAGAATGGTGCTTGCCAAAAACCCTCTACAACTACAAGGTTCTGGGACTCCCTATAAATCTTCTACATGGAACATACTTATAGATATAGACGGCGACGGTTATAGAGACTTCGCGATTGAACTCGACGGAACCGACCAAGGAATTGCGCCCGACGATATAAAGGTATATTTCAGCACAATCAAAGACCAGTATCTCTACGATAATGATCTGATCTGGAAACAGGACAGCGCAAAGCACTTGATTAGTCCGACAAACGCCGACGGCGAACCCGGTAGACCGGCAGACTGGGACCGCGATCCCTCGCCTTTGGTATGGGATTTTGGAAGGACCAGAGTGATCAAGTACGTAGATCCCTCGCTCGGCACTGTTTATCTTCTGGATATCCAGGTACCCCTGGCAGCTCTAGACGCTACTTCCAGAGGCGGACCGAAACTCACTGCAGACGATATCTTCCAGCTTGCGTTCACTACAAGTTCGAACACTAACAATCCTTTACAGAAAGACCTTGCATTCCAGGGGACCTATACGATGGCTCTTAATAAACCTATCCCCTTTGGAGACCTTGTGAATTCATGTGGGCATATTTCGCAGATTCCTCTGACATCCAGGATCAGCGTTTCCGGCTGCGGTCCTTCCACGATCGAGGCTTTTGTGCTCGATTCGCATACCGCCGTCTCAGGAGTAATACGTTCGACGGTAACAAGCGTTAAGTTCTACTATTATTTTGACTATAACGGTAACGGAGTTGCCGACGACGGTTTCGAGTGGGTCTTGATCGGAGACGCAACGGCCGTGGACCAGTTTAACCCCTGGAGGTTGCAGTGGAATAATTCTCAGGTTCCTCAGGGAGACTACATAATTAAGGCAGTAGTGAGAGACGATCAAGGCAATACAATGGACTCGTATGTGCAGTACAATAGCGGCGAACTCAGAGAAGTAGCGCTCTTGGAAAATACTTGTAGCAGTATCTCGCTGACAGTCTCCGGAAAAGCCTTTGAAGACCGAGGAGACAATGGTGGGCCTTTTGTTTCGGGTGTCGATCTGCCAAAGACTAACGTTAGGGTGAGAATTTACAGAGAGGCCGACGGTAACGACGCGATCAGTAATGGTGACGTGTTTGTCGCGGAGACTAATACCGATTCCAATGGCAACTACTCTTTCGGACCTTTGCCTCAATATAGATACTACGTCGTTGTGGATTCGAAGAGTGTCGCTCCGACAGCACTCAATTCCGGATTTCCACCTGCGACTCCCTGGGCCGAACAGACCTTCAAACGCGAGTTCAAAGACGGTGCTTACAATGATGTACAGGCCTTTGGCGGTTTAGATCCCTCAATCTCAGACAGATTCGCGACCTGGAGTAAGTCCGTCAGTCAGAGCACCTTTCAGCATTTGTCTGCAGTTGACCTTTCGGAAAGCACTCAATCCGTAAGCGGGATCGATCATGGCTTCTCGTTCAACGTGATTGTCAACACTAACGACACTGGAGATAATGGCTTCAGAGTTGCCGGCAATCAGGGAACGCTGCGACAGTTCGTGCTGAACTCAAATGCAATTGCCGGAGCCAATGCGGCGAGATTCGTCATGCAGACTCCTCAAAATTCATCTTTCGGAAGCAACAGCTGGTGGACGATACAGACTCAGGCAGCCTTGCCGGACATTACCGACACCCAGACAACCATTGATGGCACTGTATACACTGTGCAGGGGAACATCATAAACAGTAACGTCTCAAACTTTGGGGGCGGTCTTGCCGGAATCGATAAAATTGCCATACCCCAACTCAACGGCAAAGAGATCGAGATAGACTGTAACGGTCTAGAGTATGTTCTGAGAACTTCGGCAACCGCGGGAGGATTCTCGTTGAAGAACATCGCCTTCTTTAACGGTGGCGGCACTGTCGGCGACGCTACCGCTCCGGTAATCATTAATGGCCAGAACTTCAATCTTGATAATATTGTGAGCGGGGCGAGAGCCGATGGATCTAGACCTGAAGATAGCAATCTAAACAGATGATACGGTCTGGTTATCAACGCAAGCGGAACTCTAAAAGACTCGTATATCGCTTACAACGGCTCCGGTCTTCTGCTGACTGGAAATACCATAGATGTAAACAGGGTAATTGTACTGGACAACGGCATCGGTCCTTCGGGAACCGACGGAAATGGCGTTTCGATAGTCTCTCCGGCGAGTTCAGTTACTTTAAGAAACTCTATCGTAGAAGCGAATGGCGGAAGCCACGCCGGCGTGACTCACGGAAACGGTGTCTATACACAGGGAGACAAACTGACGCTTCTGGAGAATACAACGATCGTCGATTCAACCGCTTCGGCCATATCTCTCAACGATTCTGTGGGAGCGGTTATCAGAAAGTCAATCATCAACGGCTCTTTTGGCGGTTCCGGTATAAGGGTTAGCAGCGATTCAAGTTATGGCGACTTTTCGCTAAACTCTTTTGGTGATAATCGCGGCCTGGCGATTGATCTTCTCAGAGCGCCATCTTCGGACATGATTGAGGGTGTGAATCCAAACGACGGGCTTCTCAATGAAAGCTATGGTAATACGGGTATCGATCACCCTGTAATAGCTCTGGCAACGCGAAGCGGTAGCGCTCTGTCTATTCAGGGATTTGTAGGTCAGAACACTCCCAGCGCAGTCTTCGCCGGTTCTGTCGTTGAGATATACTCTGCAAGAGCAGGGGACGGAGACTCTTATTCGGGAGAGGACTACGGTGAAGGAATAAAGTATATCGGGTCATTTACAGTAGATTCTCAGGGAAACTTTGAGGGCAATGTCTCCCCTGTCTCTGAGGACACAAAAGTCATAACAGCTATAACCCGTCACGAAAGCTTCAGTAACGTTCTCGGTATTTTTGCTTACAGTACTTCCGAGTTCGGTCCGAATAAATCAGTTGGTTCGGGTCTGAAGATCAGCGGTTACGTCTATGAAGATCTCAATTTCAACAGGACCCGCGACTATGCCGAACCCGGTATTGCGGGAGTCAGGCTGAAGCTCTGGAAGTTTGATGGAAGCGGCTGGACTTTCCAGTCTTACACTCAGACGGACAATGAAGGCTTTTATAGCTTCGATGTTTCGCAGGGAACTTTCAGAGTTGTGGAAGACGCCCAGAATCTCTTCAATTCATCAACTGAAGGATCTGATCCTGTTGGATACATATCCACGACTCCGAACTGGGTTGAAGTGATAGTAGATACAGTAAACAAAACGGCCGATTTCGGTGATTTCAAAGGTTTTATTGTGAAAGGTTTTGTCTTCGATGACACCGGTGCAGGCGTCATCTCTCAGGCCAATAATGCTACAAGAGATCCGGGAGAGGCGGGAATACCGGGAGTGTTGGTTACACTGACAAACGGTTCGGACAAATTTACAAGATACACAGACCAGGACGGTCTTTATAGATTCTTCGTCTCCGGAGATCCTGTCTATCCAATCGTAATAAGAGAGACGGATCTTCCGGCATATACATCAACGGGCGACCATGATAGCGACGGGTCTGCCCCTCTTGAAGAGAGAAATACTATAACGATAAACTCGAGTGTTGATTCTTTTGCCTTCAACAATTTTGCAGATGTGAAGAGACTGCTCATCGAAGGTATAAACACCGTTTCGGGACTTCCGGGAAGCACCGTCAGTATCGATCATTCTCTGTTCGTTGCAACTTATGGTAGCGTTTCTCTGGAGACCATTTCATCTCAAGGCTTTAGTATCGCTGTTTATGAGCTCGATTCGGCAGGGAATGTGCTGGGTCTGTGGGATAACAATATCGCAAGGTCTCCGGCAAGGTACTATTTTAGATTAACAGTCAACATACCCACTGAAGCCATCAGCGGCACGTTCGACGCAATAAAAGTCAGGGCAGTTCAAGACTGGTCTAATTCTGCGGGAAGCGATAGCGCCGAGACTTACGATACAATTACCGTTGGAGCCGAGGGCCTCTCGATACGCAAAGAGACCCGCAATTTCTCGATCTCGGGTGACTGGGGATTGTCATCTGAAGGAAAGCCCGGGGAGATAATCGAGTACAGGATCTCATTTGCCAACAATGGAACTCTTTCGATTCCTTCGGTCGTGATTACCGATCCTCTGGATAGAGATTTGCAGTTACTTCAGAGCAGTTATTCTATGGGCAGTTCACACGGTAACGTGATTCTCTCTGTCGATGGCAGCGAGCATCTGCTGGTCGCCGAAGACGGTGGCGACGCTAATCTTGATTGGGCCTTCTGCGAGGGGGGAGTTCTGACGGTTAATATCACAAAGATACTCGGTGCGTTGCAGCCAGGCTCCTCTGGCTGGCTTATATTCAAAACGAAACTTAGAAGATAATCGGGAGGGGATACAGATGAAGAAGTGTTTCCTTACAATCGTTTTTCTTTCAGCACTCTTTTTACTGGGGTTTGCCAACGAGGAACCTATAAAGGTCAGTATCGAAAGTTATAAGGTCTGGGATTCTCAGAGTGCGACAGAGACATACGAAGAACCCGACGAGGTCTTTCCGGGTGATGAGATTCTTTATGTTCTCACATATGAAAACGTATCGGAATCTACGATCGAAGGTCTCCAGATGATCGCATTGATCCCCGAAGGCACTTTCTATATAAGGGGAAGCGCAACTGGAGAGAAGCGTGAACATCTGGACTGGGAGAGTCGAGAACTAGAGCTCTACTTCAGTTTCGATGGAGGGGAGACTTTCGGAAAACCACCGTTATTCTTTGAAGAAGTGAGGGGGGGGATGGCAGTAAGGAGATTGGTCAATCCTACGGCTTATACAAACATCATGTGGGTCTATGAAAGACAGTTTATGCCATCAGATATATTGAAAGTGCTTTACAGAGTTAAGGTGTCCAATTAAAACACACAGGAGGTGAGTTTATGAGTAAGAAACTTCTACTGGTGCTCCTCGCGGTCATGATAGCTGTTGCCGCGATTGCCGCACCACCTGCCGCCGGCACCAAAATCAAGAACCAGGCCGCGGCTACATATACCGATGGCAGGGGAGTAACCAGAACAATCCTATCGAACCAGGTAATAACCACGGTACTACCGGTCTATTCGGTACTTGTCACACCCGATCTAATAGAACAACCAGGTGCCGCCGGACAGACTATGCAGTTTCAGTTCAGGATCGACAATCTCGCAAACACTGTCGATACTTTCAAAACGATTGTGAATATCGACACCGCATCGACATTTACTCCGCAAAATATCGAAGTCTTCTACGACGAAAATGGCAATGGCGTCGTTGACCCCGGTGAAGAGCTCTGGAAAGAAACAATCCCGATACCATCGGGTGACTTCAGGTACGTCATAGTCAGGTACAGGGTGCCGAGCGCGGCTGCGGCCGGAACCACCGCCACAGTCTATCTTGATGTTGACTCGGCAAGCGATCCGGTAAATGCTTTCGATCACAACAATGCGGCGCGCACAACGGTCTATAACGATGCCGTGCTGACTCTCTTCAAATCTGCCACCCCGCAGGAAGTCAAGGCCGGCGACGAAGTCGTTTACACGATTTCCGGAGCTAACGTAGGTAACAAGGCAGCTTCAGACATAACCATAATCGACGTTCTGCCGGCAAGTCTTGAATATCTTGGCTTCCTTGACAAAGTACCGGCAGGTATGACTGTTGATGTAACAGGCAATACCGTGACCTTGGATATCGCCAGTCTTAATGCAGGCTCGAGTTTCCGGATTAGACTGAGAGTGAAGGTGAAAGACAATACTCTTGCAAGTATCATCGAGAACGTGGCGACGATGACTTACAAGACGACTGCACTGGAGACTGTGAGCAGGAGCTCAAACGTTTCCACTATCATGGTTGGGGGACCGGGCAACGAGACGACTAAGGTCTGGATCGGTCCCAAAGACAATCCCGAAGCGGAAGATCCGAACGATATCACGATAAAGCCCGGTGTTGCCGGTACTCTGGTAGAGTTCACTAATACAGTAAAGAATGCCGGTCTCTCAACGGACATAATAAACATTACAATCGCTGGAGTTCTTCCTGCGGGCCTGGATAATGTTGTCGCTATCTCCTTTTTCACCGAGAACCTTACTCCACTACCAGATACCGACGACAACGGGATGCAGGACACCGGTCCGCTTGCACCGGGAGAGACCTTCGACATTACACTCAAGATCTTCATACCCGCAGATATTGATGTAGGTGTCACCTCGATTACCGCTCTCGTGAAAGCGATCTCCTCGATATCTCCAGCCGCTTTCGATACAACAACAGACATGGTCGAGCCAATAACCTTCCCGTCCGTAAAGATCGGAAATATGTCTGGAACGGCCACCGATACTACTGTAGATAAGACTTCGGTAAACAAAGACGCCGATCCCGGCTCTTATGCATATTTCCCGCTTGACGTCGTAAATAACTCCGATGCTGGCGATACTTTCAGCCTCTCGGCCGATCTTGTTGATGGCTATACGGTGAGGTTCTATATCGATACCAACGGAAACGGAGTTCTCGATCCAGATGAGATGATACCTATAACAAATACTGGTCAGGTATCTCCAAACAGTGGGATCAGAATCATAGCGAGAGTAACCGTCCCCGAAGGAGCCCTTTACACAGGAGTAGCAGTTCCCGTGGAGTTCTTTGCGACTTCTTTGACGAGACCCACAGTTGAGGACTCGCAAATAAACACGATCACTGTGAATGCTGTCAGGCACATTACACTTTTGCCATCCAGAAATGGATCGGCCGCACCCGGGCAGAATATCGACTACGAGCACACTCTGACAAACACGGGTAATGTAGCGGTGACTGTAAAGCTCTATCCAAGCTCGACGAGAGGCTGGGACTTCACTTTCCTTCAGGGCGGAAACCCAGTAAATCTGGATGCAACTTGGACACTCGAGCCCGGCGTTAGCATAACAGGAATATTCAGGCTTGAGGTCCCGAGTGATGAACCTCTTGGCGTGACTGATGTTGCTTATCTGAAGGCCGAGGTTCAGGAGGATACTAACGTTACGGCAACTGTTATAGATATCACGGTCGTTGTATCGGAAAAGGTCACTCTGGAGAAGGCCGTCAATAAGACCGATGCAAAGCCCGGCGAACAGCTGATCTACACTATAACCTATGCCGACACCGGAACGGAACCAATCAATAATCTGATCATCTACGATACGATTCCGTTCTACACCTCTCTTGATCCTGTAATAGTAACCGACACGGTCAACTTCACCGAACCGTCTCAGGTTAGCACCGATTACGGAGTGACATGGGAGGACTGGGCAACATTCGACAAAAGCACTCTTGCCTCTGTAACCACCGTCAAGTGGATAATCGGAACATTGACGGCCGGTCAGTCAGGCACGGTTGTCTTCCCGGTATTGATAGACGGTTATTGATCTAATTGCCATGGCCTTCGGGCCATGGCTCTTCATCTCTGTGATCTCGGGGACAGCTCTTTGGAGATCACAGAGATGAGGACAGCGAGGTGATTAGGTGCGCAGGAAGATCGTAATGCTTCTTATATTAATCTTTGTGACAACTGTGATTGTCCCGGCACCGGCTGCCGGTTCTAAGATAGAGAACTTTGCCTTTGCCAGATACAGAGATATCGATGGCAATCACATTACGATCTTCTCGGATAAGGTCGTCACTACGGTATTGCCCGTCTATGGTTTCACGATAAAGCCCGACGGGACATTCGAGAAACCCGGTCAGGAAAGAGAGGGTTTCGAAGGAAGCACAGTTGATCTAAACTACGTGGCACGAAATTTTGGAAACAGCCCGACAACCATCTCGCTCTCAGCCTCTCAGATCTTTGGAGACGGCCCCTCGGGGACCCCGGTGCTTAGAGTTATCGGTATTTATCTCGATGAAGGAGAAGAGGGTATCTCGGGACAGGCAAAAACACCGGTAAATAGTGTCGACCTCGAAATCGATGGTTCAAAAAAGCTGATAGTAAGAGTTATCCTCGAAGAGACCGGTGATTTGACCGATAAAGGTTTTATCAACATAGTCGGAATAGACCCGGCCGGCAACACCGATGACGACAACATAGCCCAGATAAAGGTGGAAGAGAAGGAGATTGTCGTCTCCACAAAATCCAGACTCCTGGAGACCGTTCTCCCGGGTAGCTCGCAGTCCTTCTCGGTGAGCCTCACAAACAATTCGGAGTACGAATTGGACAGCCTCGTTCTCAAAGACTTCATAGACTACGGGGGCAACCTGGTTGACGGAGTTCTCGATTCCGCTTCTCTCTTTTCAAATTACGATTTCTCCGCCCGCTACTTCGATGGTCTGGATTGGTTGCCCGAGCCGCCACAGAACGATGAAGAGATAAAGGGCTTCGAGCTCACCTTCGGTCCGGTTAGTCCAGGGCAGTCTGTCGAAATATCTTTCGATGTCTTCTTCCCAAAGAACGTTGCGGCAGGCAGGCGCTACAACACCGCCAGTGTTTCTTACTCGAGGCTTGGAACAACATGGTCCTCAAAGACAAATACTGTCGATTTCACCATTCCGGCTCTGGGAGTCCCTCTTCTAGGTCCTTTCGGATACCCGGACGCGCCGGAAATGACTCCTGAGGACACTACGGTCAGCACTATTACGGTTTTCGATGGTGATACTGTCATATTCCGTCATACTCTGAAGAACGACGGAAACGCGCCGGGTGTAATGGATCTGCTTATCGAAAGTGCCAACTTTCAGCTAGACGGCTGGGGATTCGTCTTCAAAGACGATACGGGAGTTCCTCTGACGGACACAGACGGAAGCGGTTATGTGGATGTCGGGGTCGTTGCTCCCGGGCAAGAGGTAGATATAATACTGGAGGCAACTATTCCCGAAGGCGTTAGCGGCAGTAATTTCGAGAAAGGCTTTAAGTTCATACCCAAAACCGTAATGGGCAACGAGGAGAACAGAACGATAGATATAATTCCACATATCAGGAAGTCAGACAGTCTAAGCATATCCAAAGTCGTTCTCTCGAGCTCGCTTTTAATGCCAAAGGCCGAAGTGCGTTTCCTTATCTCGGTGGAGAACGAGTCTGAAAGTTCGACCGGAAAGATCACGGTTAGCGATCCTATTTCCTCGCTCCTTTCGGCTCCGTACGAAATTGAGGTTTCAAAAGAGGCTACGGTTTCATTCAACAGTCAAGAGAGAATACTCACGGTCGAGTTCGACTCTCTTGATCCTCTGGAGAGTGTGGAGATTACCTTTAAATGCACTACGGTTGACGGTCTCGCTGAAGGGACCGTAATTGAGAACACGGCAACCGTCTCCGGCGATGGAACTTTCGAAGACTCAGAAAGGGTCTCCGTGAAGATCTTCCACGGTAGTCTGGAGCTCGTGAAGCTGGCCTCTCCTTCGATCGTTGAGCTGGGGTCGGAGATTACCTACACTATCGAGGTGTCAAACCCCAGTACCATAGCAACTGTAACTGAACTCAGGCTGGAGGATAGAATCCCGCCGGGGACCTCTTACGTCGAGGGAAGCGGAAGCATCGACGGCGAACCCGTAGAGCCTCTGATACTTGAAGATATGCTGATCTTCGATAATCTTAGAGACCTGAAGCCTGGAGAGAAGTCCAGGGTAGTTTACCGTCTGAGACTCGACGAGTTTACCGGAGAATTCCTGAAAAACATGGTCAGGGCTATCGGTACGATTTTATCCGAAGAGTACAGCACGGAAGTGGTAACAGAACCCTCTGTCGTCGACGTGCGCGTCTTCAGGCCTATGAATACGGGCACTGGAATCATAGGCAGGATTTATGTAGATGAAAATGGAAACGGCTTCTACGATAAAGATGACAGCAAACCTCTGCCCGTCAGACTGCTCCTTCAGGACGGTTCCTTCGTCGTTACGGATAAGGACGGACTGTTTCATTTCGACAGGCTGAAACCGGGGCTCCACATCGTCAAGGTAGATATTGACGTGACGCCTTACAGGCTTTCGCCGAATCAGGATAGCCGATCGCTTGGAGACGACAGATCTTTCATGATCGAGACGCTGCCGGGAATGTACACTATCATAGATATACCGCTGATCCACAGGGAGAGAATCGTTGAGACGATAACATATAGAAATCCGCTGACTCTCAAAGGCTTTGACGCCGCGTCGCTAATAGTCTCTGGAAATCAGAGTCTAGATCCCTCCATGTTCTCCGATTACGGTTATATAGTCACACCGTTGAACGGACAGGAATTTGTCGGCGTTGACAGACTCATGGTAGAGGTGGCAATGCCCATAGAAAGCCGCCACACTCTCTACGTAAACGATATTGTCGTTCCCGAGAGCCAGATAGGTCAGAAGGCCAACGACGCAGACGGCCTCTGGCTTTTTGTGAAGTACTTCAATGTGAAGTTGAATCCCGGAAGGAATAGAATAAGGCTAGACTGGCAGGATGGAACTGCAAAAGGCAGCAAGGAGATAGAGGTATATCTCTCCGGAGAGCCCTTTGAATTCAGAGTCTCGACCGAGCCACTTATACTCACCGCCGACGGTGTGACAGAGGTACTGGTCGTAATCTCGCTGGTCGATGAAAGGGGCGTCCCATCATCGGTCGGTGGAACTCTCATTATTGAAGGTCTCGATTCGCATATCGTCCTGGAACCCTCCGACTGGGACGGAACGAGACTGAAGCTCGAAAATGGCGTCTCTAAACTTAAATTGAAGCCCACGGCTCAGGCTTATGCAGTAGACTTCTCTGTAAGGTACGGTGATCTGTCTAAAGATGTTCGTCTGGAGTATGCAGTCGAATCGCGTCCACCGCTTATAACAGGAAGCACACAGCTTCAGTACAGCTTAAAAGATCGTTCGCTGTCCTTTGAAGGCGGTGTTTTCGGTCGCCTCAATATCGATAAAGGTTTGCTTACCTTCCGTTTCGGTGAAGAATCGTCGGCCGATTTCGATACGTATATCACCCATGGCGACGAATCGATAAAGGGTACGCTAGCTCCCTCATCTCGCCCGTATTTTCTGCGCTATGAAATCGGGCATTTCAACGTTCAACTTGGAGACTATACGTTTGAAACCCGCGGAAGCACGGGCTTTCTGTCAAGTGGAACGGGTCTTTCCAGCGAATACAGCGGCGATGTCTTTTCCTACAAACTCTTCGTGAATCCAGTTTACAGGGGAAAGAGGACCGAGGAGTTCAGGGGAGAGGGTATACGAGGTCCTTATTACCTGTCTGAAGTACCGGCTTCGGGGGGCGAGACTATAAGCCTAATCACCAGAGACAGCGAAGGCGAGATAATCACTCGACGGGTTTTGAGAAGGGGAGAAGACTACACCCTCTACAATTCGAATAGACTGCTGATCTTCAGTAAACCTGTTCCTTATTTCGATCTGGACTTCAACCCGGTGTGGATCGAGGCAGTTTATTCTACCGATTCGACCTCGCCGGGAGATCTCGACATGATGGCGTATCTAACTTACTCTTCTTCGGGCTGGAAGTATACCCTGACCGGACTATTCAGAGGCCTAAGTGAAGGCTACCGGTTTGCGTCTTTGAAGGTGGACGGAAGCATTTCCGAAGGCCTTTCGCCTTCGTTGGAACTGCTGGTCTCCTCGGACACCGGAGACTTCGGATTTCGGGCCGCAGGGGCGCTGAAGTTTGTGAGCAAGACGGTCGTCGGTAATCTGGAAGCTCACCTGGACAGAGACTTCAAGGCGCCGGGCAATTCCAGACCCTTTTCAGGCTTCGGTTTCAGTCTTGAACTCAATCCAAAGGTATTTGAGCTGAAGCTGCTCTCGGGATACAGCTTCGATGAAAAGGCTAAGACGGGAACCCTCTCGCTTGAGCTGCTGAGAGACTTCAAAGCAGGTCAGGTTATGACTGAAGTCTCGCTCAAGGAGTCTCTGATACATAAGCAGGACGGTCTGGAAAATGAAGTCCGGCTCACCGCAAGACCGAGGTTATCGCTGGACAAGACCAGGCTCAGCGGGGAAATCAGTCTGGGACTTAGAGGAGTCAGTCCGGTCGCGGGTCTCTCTTTGAGGACCGACTTTGGTATCGGCGAGTCTCTCTTTGCAGGAGGAGATGTAGTATTTGACTATTCCGGAGCGGGCAGGGTAAAACTGTCGCTGACTCCATACATATTGAAGAAACTTGGCAAGGTCTCTATAACAGCAAAAGAGAAGATAGAGTTTCTGCCGGATCTAAGGTTCACCACAATTATCGGCTTTGGCTATACGCTGGATACGGGGAAGATAGATCTCGAGGCGATTCTTTCGGACAGGGTCTCGATTGGAGCCGGTTACACTGCCTCCTATTCTCCGGGCATCGTCAATCTGGATTTCCTCTTACAGGGCAGACACACTCTCGTTGGCTCGAACACCGAGGACTTCTACGCCCTGCATGTAGGTATAGAGAACCGTGAGATTGAGTCCCTCAAACTCAGGCTGGATACAGATCTAAGATTTGACACCGGATTCGCCCTGTCGCGATTTCTTATAGAGAGCCGGGGAGAGTATCTCGATCTTGATAGGCTTAGACCGGCATATCACATTCTCTTCACGAACGACCTGAAGACCCAGAGCAGCAGATTTGAAGTCCAGGCCGGCCTCGCATATGTTCCCCAGTTGAGGAGCCCTCTGGCTCTCCTTGCGGAGGGAGCTTACTATATAAGCAGAAACGGAGAAGAAACGACTTCCGAAGGCCGACTGACTCTTGACACTGTCTTCTGGTATGATAGAACCTTCAACTTCGCTCTGACCGGGGAGATATATCTCAAGAAAAACATGGTTTACACAATAAACGGACTCAGAGCAGAGAAGTCTTTTGCAGATCTCTTCTATATCACCGGTGCCGGATATCTTGTAAACGACAATAGAGGCGGTTTCTATAACAGATTCATAGTCCAGGCCGGTCTCACCCTGTGGCCGGATACAGTTGTCTACGCTGGTTATGGCTTCGGTTCGCTAAAGGAGAGCTTCCTTGGAAATTTGAGAAGGGACGGTTTCTACTTTGGAGTAAAAATCAAATTAGACGACAGCTGGTTCTTCAAGAGCAGAAACACCGGAAAGTTGAACCTCTACTTCTTTCTCGACAAGGATCTCGATACAAAATTCGATACAGGTGAGATGCCCACAAGTGTCAAGGTGAGAATAGATGGAGAAGAGTACGAGAGCGATGAAAATGGAGTCATATCTGTCGAGTTGCCCGTCGGTCTTTACAGAGTCGAACTCGTCGAATACCCCGATTCACTTGTTTCGTTGCTTAAGGATTCTCCGGAGCTTCATGTAACAGAGTACGGATCCAGAGACTTCTATTGGCCGTTTATGGAGTCACCGGCGTACGTGGACATACGTATCTTTGTCGACTCGAATTCTTCGGGCACATACGATAAGGAAGAGGAATACCTGAAGAGCTTCTCTATCAACATAGGAGAGGACGTAGTGTTTACAGAAGACGGAACACTTACCATCCCGGTCTCGCCGGGAATTATAAGAATCTCGCTGGATCTGGCCTCGCTCGGTTCGGGTGTCAGTATCACGACCGGTTCTTTGAACAGACAGCTAGAGCTGAAGCCGGGAGAGAGGAAGAATGTCGAATTTGGTGTCGCCTTCCAGCGGAAAATCGAAGTGGTCCTCTTCAGAGACCTGAACGCGAACGGTCTGAGAGAGAGCGACGAGCCCCTTCTGGATGCTTCAGGTATTCTAACCATAGGCGGAAAGCCCTTTAGAATAGGTTCCCAAACGGTCCTTGAGGGTGTTCCTGCCGGTGTCAGCAGGGCAAGTCTGACTATGGACAGGGGCTTTGAAAGACTGTTTTCTCGGACTACACCTATTGAAACAATAGAAGTGAACGAAACGGGCGATACTCTGGTCGCGATTGGATTCGCTCAAAGGAGCTCACTGAACATATCTTTGATTGACGAGACAGGAGATTATTTGTATGAAGTGGTTAGTCTGAATGTCGATGGAATCGAATTCCAGGTCTTTGGAATGATCGAACTGGTAGGACTTGTCTTTGGGGAACACTCCATCGAAATAACAGACTTGCCAAAGGGATATACTGTCTCAGAAAATCTGAGGACGATATGGCTCGAACCTGGTAAGAACGGTGATCTAACGATTTCAGTCGAGAAAAAATAGTATTCACCTATTTTCGAGTGCTCGAGCCTGGCATCATATAATAACAAGCATATCGATACGTTGAATGATCGGAGATATTGACGTCAGATAGCATCTAAGTTCACCAGACGACAACAATCGCAAGAAAAAGGCTTCGAAGTTTGCTGCAATTGTTGCGCTTTGCAGATTATACTGTGGTCCAAGAAAACCTGAACTTAGTGCTCTCATTGCTTTTGAAGTGCTCCATCGCCAGACCTTTCAAGAGTTAGTTTAGAAATCGCTGCCCCACTTAAGAAGCAGATAATTGCAGGAATGAGAACTTAGACTCAACTTTGACAGCAACGAATCTAAAAACAGCTAAACAAGGGGAAAAATGAAAAGTAAAACAGACGTACCACCACAGTGGTATATTATGCAATCTCTTTGAGTAGATCCGGGGGTCTTATTTTGAGTGCTTTGAAAGCGTCGTAAGCATTGCCCATCATTTCTCCTTGCAAGAAAGCGTTTGCCTTCTACCGTTAGCTCAACTGCCCTTATCTCTTTCAAGTCTTCGAGTATTTCTGCGTAAGAGAAAGCACTTCCAATCTCTTTCAGCTTTCTGCATAAGGCAGTCTCCATTACAAGCGCAAGGAAACAGATCATTATGTGGCCCTTCACCTGTTTTTGGCAAGTAGGAAATGGCTCTTCCTCAATAAGTAAGAAAGGAGTGTTCTATTTTGCCTGTTATGCCAGAAACACTCGACTTTAAGTAGATTCTATTTTGATGCATTAACTCTCTCTTGAGTAGATTTAATTATGATGCATTACGACGCCGGATCTGAGATAGAATATGCGTTATACGCTTGAATGACGGTGGTGTCGCGTGATAAAGAAGGTAGACGACACAATCCTGAAGAGTTTCATAGAATACAGTCGTCGTGTGGGACCAGAACACGACGATTAATATCTTCCTTCCGACGACTTTGTTGCAGATGAGAGACTTCCCTCTGTAGTACTCTTAAGTGAAGATGGGATGTTTGCTGCAGAATATAAGTACCGGGAGAGTAATTGGAGCAGCTTCACTGATCCTTGAAGAACCTTATAGAAAGGCTGGAAAGGGAAGGTTCATGATCTTTCATTCAGAAACTTCGCAAGTCGGTGCTTACAGGTCGCTTCTGAATTTCATTTCCGGTATGATTTCCGAAGTTGACGAAGTATATCTCTTCGTCTCACCCGGGCGACCGGTTCAGAAAATCCTTGAGGAAATCGGTTTCTCCATAGAAAGATACTTCTTCGTCCTAAAAGGAGGGCTTGAGCACGTTTCACTCGACATTCCCAAGGAAATCAATTCACAGATTTCTCGATTGACCTTCGTGGACAGGCATACTGTCGTATTATCAACTCGGCCTTCGCTGAAATTGCAGGTCACCTAGACATCACCGAGGACAAACTGAGAGAATTGACTTCAAACAGAAAGGTACCTGATTCCGGTATCCAGCTTCTTCTTAAGGGGAATGAGCCTATCGGGCTCTTCTTCTAAGAAATCAACGTGGATATCTGGAAATCGTTCCCATAGCAGCTCTGCCGCGCTTTCAGGGGCATGAATTCGGTAGGTTATTAATGCGAAAGGCATTACGGCTTTCGCTGAAACACAAACTTGAAAGTGCCCTTTCGGTGCATGCGGCAAATGAAAAGGCTCTATCTCTCTATTTAAAAGAGGGTTTCGAAAAGATGTATAGCAAGGTTTGCTACAGACTACTTCAACTTGCTTATGAAATTCAGGACTTCTTGTGCGTGACCCTTTGCTTTAACGCCTCTATACTCCCTAATGAGAACCCCTTCTTCGTCAATAATGAACGTCGATCTCTCAGTTCCCAGATACTCCTTACCGTACATCTTCTTCGGCTTAATCACGTCAAACAGCTTGTGTATCTCTTCATTCTTATCGCTTAGAATGGAGAAGTTTAGATCAAGTTTGAGTGCGAAGCCTTGATGAGACTTTTGACTGTCCCTACTGATTCCTATTACAACCGCATTGTTACTGGCAAATTGATCCGCTAGATCTCTGAAGTTTTCCGCCTCAAGAGTACAACCCGAAGTATTGTCTTTTGGGTAGAAGTATAGAACGACTCTCTTGCCCAAAAAATCCGACAATGACACTTCAGTTCCGGTCTGATCGGGCAAAGAAAAATCGGGAACAGCTTTGTTCAACTCGATTTCTGCCACATTAGCACCTCCGGAATTCATATTGGCTGCCAACTACATACTCTTCACTTGACCAAAGCTAGGCGCCGTCTCTTCAACAACCATTATATGACAAATTCCCCTACTCTTTCCGAACGCGGAGCTCTCTTTTCCTGCTCGGCATTATTTGAGTTCTCGAGTTACATTCATCCTATACTGATCAATTAAGAATGCCTTCTATTAACTGTCGCAGGAACCTGTATTATAACGAAAGAGTACCCTGAGCATGGATCTCTACCAGTCTAGAATACGTTCTAGTGATCTGTGAATGAATGCGGCGCACATACAAGATCAAAACAATGGCATGAATCGAACTTCCCCCGAAATCCAAGGAGAATCAATGATTGTTTAGGTTTAGTGAGCGTATCAAGTTCAGTGCTTGTATTTAAAAAACGGAAAGTGAGAATTCGGCAATTCAAGACAAAAGAAACACTGATTTCCGTTTCGGGGTAATCGTCTTTCACAGGATTATTCCCTTGCGAGCTCAATGACATAATCCGTTCATTGACAGCATTCAACGTAAATTCAAAAGGCTTACATTGACTTGGCATGCTGATTCTCACTCGATGGGCAGTTTTTCTGGCACAGAATTGCTTAGGCTTATTCAGTGGAGAAAATTCCACCCCTAATATCTCAAAAGAATAGCGGTCTCAGAACGGAGACCGCCTTTTTTTGGAAAGACCTTGCAGCTGATATAATCATCTTGAGTTCACAGGTCGTACTGAATGGGGGGACGGATATGAAGTTTCTTGCGGCACAACTTCCGGAGAAGATAAGCTTCTTCGAAAGTATTGGGGATTATGACGGCGCTTTAAAGGAGATAGAGATCCAACTTGATGATTATCTCCCTTCGATAGTGATTGAAAGACTAAGGTGGGAAAGAGAGAGAATCGTAAGGCTCAAAAACAACTATCCCTATTCGGCTTCAGAGGCTCTGGGGATTCTCTCAAGAGATCTTGAAGGATTCACTGGAGGGGAATTCGATTCTCTCAACAGCGCCAGAAAGCTCGACTCCATGATTTTCGACGGTGAAGAGAAATTCGAGAAGAGATTCGATAAGAACCTCCTATTCACGATGCCAGAATACGAGAAGCGACTGAAAAGCAAGAACACAGAAAGGGAAGCGACCAGAGTCTCTCTTCACAAAGAAATAGATCGACTGATAAGTGAAAGGCAACCCGCAAGATTCAGAGTAGTTGCAAAGTCATCGATTTCCGTCGAAGGTTCCGATGAAAGTGTCTATCGTTGCTGGTTACCTGTATCCAGAGTTGGAGATCAGGTGTCTTCAACGAGGATCTTGAGTTCAAGCCACAGCTATTTTCTATCACCGGCTGACTACTCTCAGCGTACTGTATACATGGAAGCGGCTGCAAAGAACGATACGGTTTTCAGCATCGAATATGAATACGAAATCTCCGAAATATCTACTTCCCTAGACCCCTTTAGCTGTGTAGAACCTGACACAAAGAGATTCTCGGGCTATCTATGCGAACAAGCTCCTCATGTAGTCTTTTCGCCTCTACTCAGATCTTTGGCGGAGGAAATTGTCGGGAGCGAAAATAACCCTTATTTCATCGCGAAGAGTTTTTACGACTGGATATGTGAAAACGTCAAGTCCACTTTTATGAGTGAGTATGCACTCTATCCGAATCTCTCCGAATTCGCAGCCGTCAATCTTAGAGGCGACTGCGGAGTGAAGGCTCTCTTGTTCATTACCCTTTGCAGGATTAAAGGTATTCCTGCCAGATGGCAGTCCGGATGGTTTGCAGCTCCTTTGGGTGCCAGCCCTCTTGACTGGGCGATGTTCTGGGTTGAGCCTTTCGGCTGGCTGCCTGTAGACTGTTCATTTGGAGGGTCAAGAAAAGATATACCGGCATACAGAGAATTCTATTTTGGTAATCTCGATGCATTCAGAATGGTTTCTAACTCAGCTTTCATGTCTCCCCTTGTGCCTGCCAAGAGATTCTATAGATCTGATCCTTACGATAACCAGGTAGGGGAAATTGAGACCGAGTCTAGAAACTTGAGGTCAAATGAGTGGGAATACTCACTGGAGATTTCATCGTTTGAAAGAATATTGTGACTCCTCCTGAAGTTGAAATTACCCGGCGAGACTAAACTTGTTGTTTTGCCTTGATACTCGATTGCTATCAAAGACAGCTCTAACTGCCTGTGAATATGGTTAAACGAAATTTGCTCCGATCAACTCAGTTAACTCTCTGGTCTTATATGCTTGCCTTAAAGATGTCCATGATTTAGGCTTCCCCACTATTTCCAGCTGAAAGAAAGTAAGGCAATTGCTGGTAAACTTACTTGTATTCATTCCAATTTAGGAGGCTTTCTATGAAGAAGACACTGATTTTGGTGTCACTACTGATTGTCTTTGCCAGCTCGGCTTTTTCACACATTCCCTTTTTCCTTACTCCTGAAGACTTTGTGGAAGGATCATATCTTGTAAAAGAAATCGATCTTTCCCAAATCTATTACTACATTTTCTCATCAGCGGAGAAGATCAGATTTGTTTTCGAAGGGACCGCCGGCCAACAGTTTCATATGCTTTTTGGAGTACCAAAGGAAGCTGACAATATGAAATCAACTGCAGATTTCCGACCGAATCTGACATTTTATGGTCCAGATCGAGAGGTTCTCGAAGACTTCTTCCTCGAAAGCACAGAACCTGAGATAATGTACGAGTTTTTTGGCGATACTTACTCATATCTTTACGTCAGGCACGACTCAGAGCTCACTAAAGAGGGGATCTATTCTGTTGAAATTGAGGCTGAAGGTTCCGGAAGGGCATGGATAACTTTCGGAAAAAAAGAGAGATTCACGGTAGCCCAGATAGCAGCTGTCCCAAGGTGGATTAGAGAGATGAGAGCTTTCCATTATCATACTGGACTCGCAAAGTGGGAGAAATACGGTCTTGGAATAGTAGGAATCATAGGTACGACTCTCATAATACTTGTCTTTTTCTGAATGAAAAGGAATAGCAGAGCAAAGATAGACAACGAAAAAAACGCCCATCTTCGGACGTCTTAGTAGTTATTGTACCACGGATATTTGTTAAAGTCAATTGCTTGGCGCATTACCACATAGTAAACTTCAGTTTCAGCTCGCACTCACTCTAGGGTTGGAAGATGTTTTCGGGTTCTAAGACAACACTTTTGACGGTATCAAACTGCAGTGCAGTCTTCTCAATCTGTGCCTTCAGGAGGCTCACTCTGCACGATCCACCTGAAGTGAATCCCGAAGGATCCGAGAATCTCAGATAGAGAACTCCATTTTCCAGCTTCGCTCCAAGAAACTGAAGCTCTCTACCAGGGAATTCCGTCTTGAACCCGAGGTCTCGTTCTGCCTTTGTCAGTTCACCTCTTATAAGAAGACGTACAACGTCGTTAATTGGAGACTGAGAAACCGGAATTGTTCTTTCTACAGGGATAACAGCTTCTATATCGCAAGCTATTTCACCGTTCATCAATCTGTCTAGAAGCTCGTTGTAATAGTAAAGATTAACGTTCATAGTTCTCTGTACACCCGTTACAGCACTTATCTCCAGTTCAAGTGCCGCCTGATGCTTTTCGAAGTTCGCAATCTTGTCCGCAAGATTCTTCACCTTTCCCAGTTGAACAGCAAAAAGCACAAGAAGAAGGATTGAAAGCCCCAAAAAAACAACAACGGCTACCCTAAGAAATGGGAAAGATTGCTGCTTCTTAACCCTCAAAGAACTCACCTCTCAATCAATATCGAATCAATTATACATTCTCTATCCGAAACTCAGCTAAAATACTATAGTAGGAGGTAGAAGATGAAGATTGGATACCCATGCATCAACAGAACCGTAAAGTGCTGTTCTGCGAGGAAATTCAGGCTTTCATCATACAGCGAAGAGAGATTGATTGAAACTACAGCGGCAAATCTCATGTGCCTTGAAAAGATCCTTGAATTCAACAGAGCGAGGAGTATCCTCTTCTTCAGAATAACCTCAGACTTGATTCCGTTTGCATCCCACCCTGTTTGTAGGGTTGACTGGGAGATGCATTTCAAGAGTGACTTCGACAGAATCGGGAAGATGATAAGAACATACGATATGAGGATTTCAATGCACCCCGATCAGTTCGTCTTACTTAACTCACCCAAGCGTGAAGTTCTGGAAAACAGTATTTCTGAGCTTAAGTATCATGCCAAGCTTCTGGATCTTATGGGGCTTGACAAGAGTGCGAAGATTCAGATTCACGTTGGTGGAGTTTACGGAAAGAAGAAAGAAGCTATGGAAAGATTCATTGATCGGTACAAATATTTGCCCGAAAACGTTCGCGAAAGGCTAGTCATTGAAAACGATGAGAGGCTTTACTCGCTGGTGGACTGTCTCTCGATACATAACTCTACTGGTATTCCCGTACTTCTTGACGTATTCCATCACTCAATTCTCGGCGATGGAATAACTCAATTGGATTCGCTGAAGCTTTCTCAGTGGACATGGCTTCCTGAAGACGGCATCCCCGTTGTCGACTACAGCACTCAACAAGGTGGAGCAAGAAAGGGTAAACACACGGAGAGCATCGATCTTGAGCATTTTTCAGACTTTCTTAGAGTAAGCAGTTCATATGATTTTGACATAATGCTCGAGATCAAAGACAAGGAGCTGTCTGCTCAATCTGCGATTCGCGTTGCCCAGACAGACGAGAGGTTTTCTCGTGTTACTAAGGGGTGTTGAAGCTGAGATCATTTTCAGATGGCTTCCGGATTCTGAGATTGCGCTAAGTATGCTAGAATCTCCATGAGGTGAGGTGCTTGAAAAGACACGGTGATCTAAGTGGCTTCAGAAGAAATCTGACACTTCTGGTTTTCGATTCGTTGATGGTCTATTTCGCATTCATTTTAGGTATGTACTTCAGATACGGAATCTTCACTTTGGACGAACCTCAGTTCTTTCTCAATGGAGTCTACTTCAGCTTATTCATAGTAGTCTCTCTGATTCTGAATGGAGTCTATACAATAGCCTGGAGCTACAGCTACTTCAGAGATTATCTGATTATTCTCAGGGCGGTCGTCATAGGTTATGCAGTAGGGTTTGCTACCGGAAGACTTCTGAATCTTTTTGGCGTTAGGTTTCTTACGGTACCATTCACGGTATCGACTATGGCTGCCATTATCTCTGTGTTTTTGATTATCTGGTCAAGGATATTCTGGCTGAGCATATTGAGTAGAAATCATCATGTCGTTTCCTCTGCAGAGAGAGTACTGATAGTGGGCGCCGGTGATGCGGGAACTTCAATAGCGGAGGAATTGTCTCGCCGCCCAGAAAACGGACTGGTTATAGGGTTTATCGACGATTCCCCAAGAAAGCTTCGAAAACGGATCAGGGGAGTCCCGGTTTTGGGAAACACAGACGAAATCATGGCCTTGGTTGAAAAGATGGATGTGAAGCGAGTCATAATCGCAATCCCTTCTGCTGATGCAGCTACTTTGAGAAGGATTTTCTCAAAGATCGATGTGGGAAAGGTAAAAGCTCAGACACTGCCTAGCATTACAGAGATAATGGATGGCAAAGCGAAGCTAGGATACTTGAGAGAGATCAACATCGAGGACTTGCTTGGCAGAGAGAGCGTGCGCATCGATGTGAATTCACTTAAGGGTTACATTGTCGGAAGAACTGTACTCGTAACCGGTGCCGGAGGAAGCATCGGAAGTGAGCTTTGCAGGCAGATAGCTCCACTGAAGCCCAGAAGACTGCTGCTGGCGGGTAAGGGAGAAAACAGTATCTATGAGATCAGACAGGAGATTGGGTCGTTGTTTCCCGATCTCGATCTCTGTCAGCTGATTTGCGACGTTGCCGATTCATCAAGAATGAGGTATATCTTCGAGACGATGAAACCCGAAGTCATCTTTCATGCAGCGGCTCACAAACATGTACCTCTGATGGAGGAGAACCCGACGGAAGCGTTCAAAGTTAATTCCATTGGCACTTACAACGTTGCTATGCTTGCCAGTGAGTTCGGTGCGGAGACTATGGTGGTAATATCTACTGATAAAGCCGTCAAGCCGAGTTCTGTAATGGGCGTTTCAAAAAGGATCGCAGAGGAGTTCGTTAGGTCTATATCATCGAGAAGTAAAACAAGGTTCGGCATAGTCAGATTTGGCAATGTCCTGGGAAGCAGAGGAAGCGTGATCCCCCTCTTTAAGAAGCAAATCCAGTCGGGCGGTCCCGTTACCGTAACGGACCCAAGAATGACTAGATATTTCATGACTATCCCAGAAGCTGTATCGCTTGTGCTTCAGGCAGGAGCTTACTCCGGAGGCGGAGACGTTTTCGTGCTAGATATGGGAGAACCCGTCAAGATCTCTTCTCTTGCAAACGAGATGATCACACTGGCAGGATACGTACCGCAGCAAGAAATAGAAATAAAGTACACGGGAGTTCGACCGGGCGAGAAATTATTCGAGGAACTTGTCCTTACGAACGAAGAATTTATTCAGACGAAGCATCCAAAGATTTTTCGTCTGAAGACAAAGGAAGCAATGGATGAAACGACCTTATTTTCGATAGTTAGTCGTCTTAGGGCAGCCGTTGATAACAACGATTTTGAAGAGCTGAACAAAATCACGGCCGAAATAGTTGACGATGCCACAGTCAAAATAAGTGCAGGGTGTGATTTTCGATGAGATGGTATGTGGAATTTGTCAGAGATTTCCCCTTTGTTTCTGCAATGATTCAGTTCTCGATTCTCGGAACTCTAGGCGATTATGTCAGCGTAAAGATTGCAGGTTCTAAGGGAAACCTCTCTGCTTCCGTAATGGTTTTGAAGGCGCTTGAATGGGCTTTCCTGTCAATCTTCATAAAGATTGCCTTCATTGGCTACGAGGGATTCGTTTCTGCTTTGGTAATCAACAGAATTCTGCCGACATCCTTCGCTGAAGACTCATTTCTGAATGCAGTCACGCGCTCTGCATCAATGAATCTTCAGTTTGGAGTCTTCTTGGTTCTATTTCACAGGTTGCTCGATAATCTTATTCTTCATGCTAAGAACTGGAAAAACGTCGATAAAGCCTTATTCTCTCTGATATGGTTCTGGCTTCCAGCACACACATTGACCTTTTTACTGCCAAAAGACTTCCAGATTGGTCTTGCCGCATTATGGTCGTTCATGCTGGGACTAATGCTTTCTCTATTTTCAAAGTCTCCCCAGGAGGTGAAGTAGTGTTTATACCCCTTTCCAGACCCGACATAACTGAAAGAGAGATATCCGCTGTTACTGAACTCATGAGTAGCGGAATTCTATCCATCGGCCCAAAAGTCGCAGAATTTGAAGAAAGGTTTGCAGAATATATTGGTGTCGAGCACGCAGTTGCAGTAAACAGCGGGACCAGCGCTCTTCATCTTATAGTTCGCTCTCTCGACTTGAAACAGGACCAGACGGTGATCACAAGCTCCTTCACTTTTGTGTCCTCAGCCAATGTTGCAGTATACGAAGGCGCCGTTCCTGTTTTCGCAGATATTGACGAGGCAACATACAACATCTCTCCAGAGACTTTGGAAGATGCTCTTGCCTATTATTCGAAAAACGGTTTGAATACAGGTCAAATTGAGTTAGGACCCTTCATTCCAGATGTTTTCATGGCGGTCGATATTTTTGGTCATCCCCTTGAATGGGACGGGATAGAAGGTGTCTGTAACAGACACGGCGTAAAAATCATAGAGGATTCATGTGAGGCACTGGGAAGCTCCTTTATGGGGCGGAGAACCGGCACTTTCGGTCTCGCAGGTGCATTTGCATTCTATCCAAACAAGCAAATCACAACTGGAGAGGGTGGAATAATTGTTACTGACGACAGCAAGATTGCCGAATTATCGAAAAGCATGCGGAATCAGGGAAGAGGCACATCAGAAAATTGGCTTGAACATGTGAGGTTGGGCTACAATTATCGGATGGACGAGATGTCGGCAGCACTGGGTTTAGAGCAGCTTAAGAGAATTGATGAAATTCTAGCAAAGCGGCAGAGAGTTGCCGACAGATATGCGAAATTGCTTTCAAAGATTGATGGAGTAGAGACTCCCTTTGTAGCAGACTACGCTACAAGTATCGGCTGGTTCGTATATGTCATAAGGCTTGATGAAAAGATAGAGAGAGACAACTTCATGAAATACCTCAATGACAATGGTGTTCAGTGCAGAGACTATTTCAGACCTATACACCTTCAACCCTTTTATATGACAAAGTTTGGATTCAAGAATGGCATGTTTCCCGTAACTGAAGAGCTCGCAAGAAGAACGGTTGCTATTCCTTTCTTCAATAATCTGTCTGAACAAGAACAGCAGTTCGTTGCTCACACTATTGAAAAGGCTTTGGAGTATAACTGATGATGGCTTTTGTCTACGCTCTCGTTCTCTCGGCCGTACTATGTTTCCTTTTTCGTAGAGTGGGCATTAAGCTAGATCTGGTAGACAGGCCTTCGGGGACTCTAAAGCCCCACGAAAAACCGATTAGCTTTATGGGTGGAACTGCAATTCTACTTGCGCTTGTTCCATGGCTAATTCAGAGTCCGGAGTTCTTACCCGCAATAATCATTATGTGGACTCTGGGCTTTGCGGACGACATAAGAGGCATATCACCAAAGATCAGACTGGTAGTGGAAATTCTTGTCGGATTCTCCGTTGCATTCGTAATCTACGGCTTCTCGACAGTCGATTCGATAATACTCTCAATCATCTTTGCAGGAACGGTTAACGCCTATAATATGGTGGATGGACTTGACGGAATATGCTCAACTAATATGATTGTTTTCGGAATCTTCGCCTTCTTCACGGGATTTGTGCCTCTTATGTCTCTTGCAGTCGCTGGCGCTTATGCCGGATATATGATCTTCAATTTTCCCCCCGCAAGGCTTTTTATGGGGGACCAGGGATCATACATCGCCGGAACATTTGTGGGAACGTTACTCATACAGTCTTGGGGAAGTCAGAATTTCGTTCGAGTTGCAGCTATTTGCTGGCCCGTAGTACTTGACCTTTTCGTGGGTTTCTTGAGAAGATCTATTGCAATGAAGTCACCTTTCACAGGTGATAGAGATCACTATTACGACAAAATATTCAAGCTCTTTGGACAGAAAAAGAGAGTCACGCTCTTAATATCTACCGGCATGGCTCTCTTCTATGCAGTCTTAGGGCTATTTCTTCCAGTTGCGCTAATTCCCCCCGTACTACTGTTGACTTCGTTGACTCAGATCTTCCTTCTTAAGTCTCTACGAACTACTTCTTAAACCATCTAATTTTGAAGAGAATTATGGCAACAAGAAACGCCACAACTCCCGAGAGACCCATTGACCAGTAGAAGATAGAACTGTTGTTCATAAAAGGAAGTTTGACATTCATTCCATACATCGATGCAACCAGTGTCGGAATCTGAAGAGACAAAGTCACTATTGTCAGTATCTTCATTACAACGTTGAGGTTGTTGGAAATAACAGACGCGAAGGCATCCATCATTCCCGTCAGAATGTCGCTGTAAATATTCGCCATCTCTATAGCCTGTCTGTTCTCAATGGAAATATCCTCAAACAGCTCTTCGTCCTCCTCGTATAAAGTTAGGATGTTGGCTCTCTTCAGCTTTTCAAACATCAACTCGTTGGACCTAAGAGATGTGGTAAAGAAGACCAAAGACTTTTCAAGATTCAACATTGCCACCAGTTCTTGATTCCTAGTCGATCTGTGCAACTCTGATTCGACTTCATTTGACAGTCTTCGGATTTCCTTCAGATACCTAAGGTAATAAACCGTTGCCCTATCGAAGATTCTCAGAAGAAAACGATTACGCTTCTTGGTTGATATGTCCCTAACTCTGCCTTCAACTATGTCAGAAACAATGGCGTTTTCGAAACCACTTATGGTAACAAAATAACCGGACTTCATAGCGATACCAAGTGTGGTCGTTCTGTAAGGAACCGCCTCGTCGTTGATATCGAAGTATGGAAGCTTAGTAATCACGTAGATGAGTTCTTCGTCTTGCTCAAACCTTGCCCTTTCTTCCTGATCAAGAGCATCATACACAAAGTCCTCGTCGATCTCCAAACTTCTGAGAAAAGCTATGTCACCACTGTCAGGTGCAATAACATTGATCCAGCAGCCTTCCGTCGGTGACTCTATGACTTTCATTTTTCCATTCTCTGAAATCAGTATCTCTCGCACACCTACACCTCCTCTTCTAGTAGCAAAACAACTCCGATTAGATAGAGGGAGGCTTCAATGGGCGAGACAAATCAAAGTGGCGGTTCACTCTCACTACTGTATAATTCCATTTGGCTCACCTCCGCTTTGAGATTATATCACGCAATTAATCATTGCTATCTCGTAATCTCTTGAGTAGATTTAATTATGATACATTACGGTGATCCAAAATTCTTTGAACCGCCGGATAGTTGTCTGCCATCTAAAATAAAATGGAATTCGCGAGATTTTATAACGAGATACAAAACCGCTTTTTCGTTATAATCTCTTATGAGTTGGATCAGTCTTAACAGCTACAACAGACCAAAGGAGATGACTAAAGTGAAAAAATACACAATTCTGATATTTCTTCTGGTAATCTCTCAGCTCTTCTCTCTCTATCTTAATGATGTTTCTGGGGATGGGGTAACGATTAACTGGTTTACCGAGGAGCCCTCCGATTCTTTCCTGATAGTATACGATGGTTCAAATGAATCAATCTATTCCGAGCAGGAAGTTACGTTGCACAGATTCAAAGTCTCCGGTCTTCAACCGGGAATGAGTTACGCATACACTGTAAAAAGCGAAAAGGACGGAAAAGTAATCTTCAGGAATGGCGGCATACTTACAACAGCTCCTTTGAAAAGGACCCCATTTAGCTTTGCAGTCTATGGAGACAGCAGGAGCAACCATTCGGTGCATCTCGAAATTGCCCATGGAATTGCCCGTGAAAATGTTCCGCTGGTCATACATACAGGAGATCTCGTATCCTCAGACGACACTCTCGATGAATGGACAAGTTTTTTCAATGTAATTGACATCTTATCGGATAGCGTCTTCTACAGTACAATTGGTAATCACGAGGCATCTGCCGAGAACTACACAAAGTTCTTTGCTTTTCCCGGCAATAAGCGATACTATAGTTTCTGGTACGGTGACGTATTCTTTATCTGTCTAAATACGAATGAAGCTTTCGACAAGTATTCACTGCAGTACATTTGGCTGTTGACAGAACTCGAAGAGGCGAAAGAGGGAGACCCTGCATTCATAATAGTCTACTTCCACCATCCCCCCTATAGTTTCGGCCCTCATGGCGACCATCTCTATATACAGCAGTATCTTGTGCCGGTATTCGAAGATTACAAAGTAGATTTAGTTCTAAACGGGCATGATCACGGTTACCAGAGGGTCGAGAAAAACGGTGTGACCTACGTTATTTCAGCCGGTGGTGGTGCACCGCTCTATGACATTGGCTCAGGAAAAGACCTGATCGCCTCTGCAAATGCATATCACTACATGTTGTTCAACTATACCGTTGATGGTCTGTTTGGTTATGCGAAGACGGCAAAGGGATTGATTCTCGACAGTTTCTATATCCAGAGACGAGATTAACGGCTCTTTACTGCAATTCAGTAAGCATAAAGTTCTTAAACCACCGATAATAATCGTCGTTGTCGTTCATAAGCACCTACTGGTAAGGATTTTATAATATAGTGCGACTGCCGAAGACTTCAAGAATCTGAACTTGCACTACTTATTGCTCGGAAATTCTTCTCTAGCAGCACATTTCAGCAGCAAGGACAAATAGGAATACTCTTATAAAACCCCCATAACACCTTCTGTGTATAAATAAAATGTGGAAAAAACTTTAGGAGGTGTGGCTATGAAGAGTTTCGTTACTGTATTTGTTTTGCTCATGTTAGTCGGAACGGCATTTGGTTCTACTCTTGTTATTAAGGGCTCAAACACTGTTTATCCTGTCGCACAGCTGTGGGCCGAAGCCTACAAAGAAATCAACCCGGATGCAGAGATATCGATTGAGGGTGCGGGGTCTTCAACCGGTATAAAAGCTCTGTTCAACGGGCAGACGGACATCGCAAACTCCAGTCGATGGATCAAGAGCTCGGAGATCGAGCAGATGAACAAAGAAGGTAAGTACTTCATTCCCTTCATCGTTGCATACGATGGAATAGCAATAGTTGTCAATAAGTCTCTTGAGATTGAAAACATAACTGTTCAACAGCTTTACGACATTTACTCGGGTAAGGTGACCACATGGAATCAAATCGATTCTTCGCTGCCAAAAGTGCGAATAGTACCCCTGTCCAGAGACAATGCATCGGGAACATTCGAGTACTTCGTTGAGCACGTAATGAAAGGCGAAAAGTTAGCGCCACAGGTTCAGCAGCTTGCATCGACGAGGGCCGAAGTTGAACAGGTTATGCAAAATCGCTACGCCATTGGTTATATCGGAATGGGATACATCACCGAAGATGTGAAAGCTCTTACAGTAGAGAATATTGAACCGACCGTAGCTAACGTAAACTCCGGTGCATACCCAATATCAAGGCCGCTATTCATGTTTGTTGATGCAACCAACGGACTCCCCACCGGTGTTACAGGAGACTTCTTGAGATTCGCTCTTTCACCTGAAGGCCAGTCGGCGGTTCTCAGTGTGGGCTATGTAAACGCTTACGGCATAGAGTAGGAACGGATGAAGCGAGTTGAGTAGGAAGAGAATTGACCTTTTCTCAAGAGTGTTGGTAACGGGCGCTGCCCTACTGACAATGGTTATTCTGTTCGGAATATTCTTCTTTCTGATATCTGATGGAGTCAGAGTCTTTGGAAAGATATCTTTGAGAGAGTTCTTTCTCAGCACTCGCTGGTACCCAACGTACGAGGATGCCGAATTCGGCATCCTCGCTCTCTTATCCGGAACGCTTGCAGTCACCGGGCTTACATTGCTTATCTCTATCCCGTTGGGGTTCATATCCGCTATTTTCCTTGCGGAGTTCGGAAATAGGAAGACACACGATTTCCTGAAGTATGTATTTGAACTTACGGCGGGAATACCTTCAGTAGTACTGGGAAGTTTTGGTCTCAAATATATTTCCAAATGGTTGATGGACCTATTCCCGATGAAAGTGTGGACCGGACTGAATATTTTGAATGCCTCTTTGATGCTTTCTGTTCTTGCAATACCTTATTTCGTAACTCTGATAGAAGATGCGTTGAAAGCCGTCCCAGTGGATCAGAAAGAAGCCTCACTGGCACTCGGCGCCAATATGACCTCAACTCTTTTCAGGGTGCTCATTCCCCAGGCCAGAAGCGGAATTCTCAACGCAATCATTCTTGGAACGAATAGAATAATTGGAGAGACAATGGTTGTCTTGATGATTGCTGGGGGGGCAACCATGATTCCACAATCAATCTTCGATCCTGTAAGACCCCTAACAGCTGCAATAGCAGGTGAAATGGGAGAAGTGGAGCTAGCAAGTACTCATTACTTCGCCCTCTTCATGATAGGAGTAGTCCTTCTGATGATATCTCTTATCTTCACAGTTACGGCAATGCGCTTAAAGAGAGGAATGAGAAGATGATAATAGATAGAATTGCGAAGATAGTTTTCGGAATCATATCCTATCTTCTGGTGACCATAATTCTTTTAATCGTAGGATTCCTAATACTGTCTGGTCTAGATGATATAAACCTGGAGTTTCTGACTTCATTTCCAAGAAACTCAATGACCGAAGGCGGAATCTGGCCTTCAATACTGGGGACTGTTTATTTCCTGTCGATAGCTCTTCTTTTCTCGGTACCTGTTGGGATACTCGCAGCAGTATATCTCAGTGAGTATAGTAAGGAGAATCGTCTGCAGCGCCTAGTGTTGACAGCAAACAACATTCTTGCCGGAATACCTTCCGTCGTCTTCGGAATGTTCGGCTTGTCGCTTTTCTCGATCACCTTTGGATTCGGAACTTCACTCATTGCAGGAGGCCTGACACTCGGAATTATGTCACTTCCGTATATAATCTCCAATACTCATGAAAGTCTTGTAGCGGTCCCGAAGTCATACAGAGAAGCATCGATGGCCTTGGGCGCCAATAAAGCCGAAACAACCTTCAAAATTGTTATACCTGCATCCTCTTCAAGAATACTTACCGGAGTAATCATCGCAATTGGAAGAATAATTGGTGAGACCGCACCGTTGCTTTTCACGGGAGCTGCCTTCTATATAACTAGAAATCCTTCAAGTCCTTTTGAACCAGCGATGGCTCTGCCTACACATATATTTGTTTTATCTGCGATTTATCCTGACAATGTAACTCCGAAGTTGGAGGGAAGCGTATCAGTTCTCTTGATCATCGTGGTGGCGCTGTTCATGTCGGTTGCAATCAGGAGAAGAAGGGAATCTCGGAAGATGGAGGGATGAGATGACTGAACCAATATTCAAAATAAAAAACCTAAATGTCTTCTATGGCGAGAAGCATGCTCTTAAAGAAGTTACCTGTGATATACCTCAGAGAAAGGTAACTGCAGTAGTAGGTCCGTCAGGTTGTGGGAAATCGACCTTTCTGAGAGTTCTAAACCGAATGAACGACTTAATTCCTTCATACAGGCATACCGGTTCTGTCAAGCTCTTAGGCGATGAGATTCTAGATATGGATCCTGTATTACTCAGGAAACATATCGGAATGGTATTTCAGAAGCCAAATCCCTTTCCGAAGACAATACAGGAAAACGTCACTTACGGCCCAAGAATTCATGGCATTAGGAACCGCCAAGTTCTGCGTGAAATAACCGAGAAATCACTAAAGCAAGCTGCTCTATGGGACGAAGTCAAAGATGAACTGAAGAAGAATGCAGCAAATCTGTCGGGAGGTCAGCAGCAAAGACTCTGCATAGCAAGGGCTCTTTCTGTAGAACCCGACGTCCTTTTGTTGGACGAACCGACAAGCGCTCTTGACCCTATTGCTACTCAGAGAATAGAAACGTTAATAGAAGAACTCTCTGAGAAGTATACTATTGTTATAGTAACCCACAATTTGCAGCAGGCGCTGAGGATCTCGGATTATGTTATGTTCTTTTATGTTGGAGAGTTAGTGGAGTTTGATACGACGGAAAAGATTACCTCAAATCCCAAGGATCAAAGGACAAGCGACTATCTGAGAGGAATCTTTAGTTGACGGGAGTTGGTTCTGATGACACCAGAAAGACAAAGACATCTTGAAGCGGGATTTAACAGGCTCAAATCAATGCTTTCTGACATGATGGAGAACGTAAGATCCAGTATTCAGAAAGCCATCGATGCGCTGGATAGACTTGATGGCGACCTTGCAAGAACTGTTATCGAAAACGATGAAGTTATTGATGACTTGCAGAGAAAAATGGATACGGAAATCTGCAATTACATTGGCCGATTTCAACCTCTGGCAGAAGACCTCAGGTATGTTCTGACGATGATGAAATTGGCTACTGATCTAGAAAGGATAGGCGATCTTGCTGTAAATATTGCTGAAGTTGCAGTTAGGTACGAGAACCAGACTCTGGTCAAGCCCCTCATTCACATAAAGAAGATGACTGCCGTGGTAGAAAAGATGCTGGAAGAGGTAATTGACGCTTATTACGACAAGGATACGGAAGCTGCCAAGGGAGTTTGGACTGAAGACAGTAAGGTTGACGAATACTATCTTTACATCAAGAGGGAAGTGAGAGACAAGCTGATAAGCATGTCTGACTCCGGCGCAATTGGTCAGCTTCTTGACCTGTTGCTAGTATCAAGATTTCTGGAAAGAGCCGGAGACCATGCAACGAATATCGCTGAAGAGATCTACTACATAAAAAAGGGTGAGAGTCTTAAGGAGGAAATGCGACGTTGAAGGTATTGATTGTAGACGATGACATCGATATTCTGAACATTGTTAGGACAGCTTGCGAAAGCGAGAGTATGGAGACTTTCACAGCCGCAAGTGCAGAGGAACTCTGGGCAGCTCTTCGGGCAGGAAGACCAGACGTAATATTACTTGACATTATGCTGCCCGATGCAAACGGTCTTGATCTTGTGAAGAAGATCAGGATTAAGCATCCAAGAATTCCTATAATCTTCTTGACTGCAAGGAAATCGGACCTTGACATGATACTCGGATTGGAACTAGGTGCCGATGACTATGTCACAAAGCCTTTTAATCCGCGGGCTCTCGTAGCGAGAATAAAGGCCGTAATGAGGAGAAGCGAGCTATCCGGCACATTGGACGAGAATCTTGCAATAGGCGAGGCCATTGTGAACCTGAAATCGTACACCGTTACCAAGAACGGCAGGACCGAAGAACTCACCAGACGTGAATTCGAGTTGCTAAAGTTGCTAGCGGAGAATCCCGGGAGGGTTTTCACACGAGAAGAGCTGCTGGATAAGGTGTGGGGGATTGATTTCTTCGGAGACTTTAGAACTGTAGACGTACACATCAGCAAACTAAGAGAAAAAATCGGAGAAGGGTTCATTCGGACAGTAAGGGGAGTGGGCTACAAATTTGCACTAGGGGATCAGAAGTGAACGAATCATTGCTCAACGAACTCAGTGAAGGAATCCTAATGGTCGATGAAGGCCTGGTTATATCGTATGCGAACTTATCGGCCAAAAAGTTACTAGGCGAAATCGAGGGATCGGCTCTTCCCGATGCTCTTCATGTTCAGGGGATTTCGAACATAGTAGACAGCTTCATCTCTGGATCTCATTACTGTACAGATACGGTATTTGTTAAAGACGAGACAACCCACTATTTGAAGATCAAAGTCTCACCGCCTTACGTGATTGCCAGAAATATAACAAGTGAAAAGTTGTTTGAGAGTGCCAAGATGGACTTTGTAAATTCTATTGTTCACGAGTTTTCGACACCTTTGGCAGTTATTAACGGATATGTACAGCTACTGATTGAGAAGAACAAAGAGCTACCAGCTGAAGTATCGGAAACGATTGATAGGATTGCAAGGTCGACGAACAGGCTTTCTAGACTTGTCGAGGAGCTCGGTATTCTGTCGAATCTTGAATTACAGAACTATAGGGTGAAAATCGAAACGGTTAATCTTAGAGAATTGGTAGACGAAGCTGTATTTGACCTCGAAGGCAAGTGGAGTCGAAAGAAACTTAAGATTATCACTGATGTATCTCAAAACATATACGCTGCGGTGGATTCCATGCTCCTCTTCAGAGTCATATCTAATCTCATCTCTAATGCGGTAAAGTATTCTAGCGTAGGAAACACGATAGAAGTGAGTTCTCGTGAGAATGGATCAAAGGTATATGTGTCTGTTAAAGACAACGGCATAGGAATAAAGAGCGAAGAGCTGCCGAGGATTTTCGAGAGATTCTATCGCGCAAGCAACGCAAGGACTTCCGGATCATCAGGGCTTGGACTGGGGCTCTCGCTCGTCAAACATGCACTTAACCTCATAAACGGTACAATAGATGTTAGGTCGAGATACATGATGGGAACTACAGCTACTATCGCCTTTCCAAAGAACATGTAGAGACACCCAGCAGTACATTTAGGAAAAACCTAAAGATTGAATAAGACAGACTGTCTCGAAAGACAGGATATCGTATTTGGGACGAACTCAGGGTCCGTGCTATAATTCGGAAAGCACAATTCTCTTGTAAATTCATAACGGATTTTGGAGCTGTTGCCATATGGAGTCACGGATGCATGGGATTACTCTCTATGAATCGAATCACGATTTTGAAAGTGCGATCGGTTCCTTTTTGATTGCGGGCCTTTCGAATAACTATAAGCTCTTGTACTTGATGCCAGAGAAAGATGTCGCCTCTCTGAGGAGCGTGATTCTCAGTCGAAAGCATACCGTGGAGGGTTTGGTTCGTGAAAAAGCAATAGAGATAATAGATCCGCGTCGTGCGTACCTTAGTAACGGGTCTTTCGATCCGGAGAGACAGGTCAAGTTTCTTGAAGATTTCGCTCTAAAAGCTCTTGAAGAGGGGTTCAATGGTCTCTGCGTAGCGGGGGAAGGTACTGCCCTTTTGGACTCGGCGATTCCACTCTGCAAGATGATTCGCTATGAAGCAGCGGTTAATGATTTGATTGAGAAATTGCCCATTATTGCAAACTGTTTATACAACCCTTCTAGAATGGACCAAAAAAGTGTTCTCGAAATTTCCAGGCTCCATCCATATGTTCATCGAACGGGGGAGTTTTCAGTGAATGAAGATTACTATTCCTTGTCCCGAAAATCTGTTGAATTTGGTGGGGCAAGCCGTCTAGATATCTGCAGGGGTACTGCAGACTCTTTGTTACGGCTGTTCAGGATCAAGAGTATCTATGTTGAGAATCATGAGAAGAACGTCTCAGATCTTGCGATAGCCATAGCAGATGAAATGAGCCTTGATTCTTTCACAAAGGCTTGTCTCGAAATGGCAGGAAAAATCCACGACATAGGAATGACTTCGCTGTTTCTCGACATGATTAGCAGACCAGGCCCCTTACACAGTTTTGAGAAGGTTCTTCTTAGAGAACATCCCAGTACGGGATTCGAAATCAGCAAGGGTGTCCCCTTTCTGAAGAGGTCTCTAATGCAATCCTTCACCACCACGAGAGGGTAGATGGGTCAGGCTATCCTAACGGCCTTAAGGGATCGGAGATCAGCCTTGAAGGCAGCATCATCGCTGTATCCGAGGTAGTCGCCGCGATGAGCTTCTACAGACCTTACAGAGAGAAGTACGGAACAGAATATGCTCTGAGCGAGATTATTACCAATTGCGGTTCACTGTACAGGACCGAAGTAGCAGAAGCCTGTTCCAACGTTTTTAGTAAGGGGTTTGCCTTCGATGGTGATTCCTCAAGAGTATAGTTTTTGGAGAGGCTGAGAGGAAGATACGACCTGCATGTGGCACTCCGCGTTGATTGTGATTATTGACTCAATTTCTAAAATTCATGCAAACGAACTCACTGTCGCAATGATAGACTTCATAGAGATATTCTTCCGTTGATATTCGAGTCATAAGTATCTCTTCTTATCAAGTGTCCTGTCTACTTTCTCCAGAGTCTGCATCGTTCCATTTCTGAGTTTAATAGATTTCTCCAACAGAAGTTGAATTACAGCAAGCTGGCACACTCTAGGCTGAAGCAACGGTATCCCCGTCTCATGACCACCTTGCGCCACGTAGATAGTCTCTTTCGAAACGCTGACAATTCTCGATCCGATGCCACCTGTAATGGCTACAGTATAAGCCCCCGAATCCGAGGCTACTTCAATAGACTTGACAGTATCTCTTATGTTCCCACTTGCGGAAATACCGAAGACAATATCATCCCAGTTGAGAGAAACTGCGGTCATTATCTGCAGATGAGGATCAGTGTAAAATGCGGTCGAAAAACCCGCTCTCATGAATAGAGTTGCCCCAAACTCTGCCACTATACCACTTGATGCAACTCCAAAGAAGATCACTCTGTTTGCTTTCACCATTCGCTTTGCTATCCTATCTAGCTGTTCATCATCTATTAAGTGATTCTGTTGATTAAGAGCGTCAATCAAATCCGAGATCAACTTGTTTTTATCGGCCGAAATCGGCGGCGACTCTCTTGAGAGCTCTCTGGCCAACTGAATCTTGAATGCCTGGTAGCCATTGAAATTCAGCTTTTTGGACAGCCTGAAGATCGTGGTCTCACTCGTCCCTGCTAGAACAGAGAGCTCACTTATCGAGTGATGAATGACATCATCTGGAAAATCTATGATGTATCTAGCCGCTTTCTTTTCTGCAGGGTTTAGTCCCTTGATCATCGCCCTAAGCTTCTCGACTATCCCAAATTCTTCTCCCATATCGATATCAACTCACCCTTTGTTTCCACAAATTTCTCAAGGAGCTTTTCCGTTTCTTTCTCTGCATCTTCCTGGACCAGTGATTCCGTTTTCGAAACGAAGTAAGCAACCCTGCCGAAATATAGCGGAACAAGCAATTCTATAAGTCTCTCTCTCAACGCTTCATCTCTGTAACTAGATGCAATTGAGTAAACAATTCTAACCCATAGATCGTCTTCGATCATCGCATCGGTCTTTCGTAGAAGAAACAAGCCTTCGAAAATCTCCGGGCCAAGAATCTCTTTGACAAAACTCTTCTGGTTTTCTATGCCCTCATAGAACTTCAAAATCATGTTTCCTAGATCTACTTCAAGCGGTTCCGGCTCTCCCACCACCGCATCACCGTAAATTGGTGATTCAGTATATCCCTTCACATGCTTCCATCTGCTTTCATACTTCTGCATAAGGGAGAAGAGAGTCCCTACTACCTCTCGGAACATTCTCCCTAGTTGCTTTCCGGGATCTTTGACATCATGGATCTTGGTACCGAGAGCGGCCTGGTAAATCTCCCCTTTGACCTCATTCACAGCCGAAGTGGTCATCCATATGTCGATCCCAAATCTGGAAACATCTGAGTTCCATGTGTTGTCTGGAACAGATGTGCAGTAATCTATGATCTCTCTCCCGACACCAAAGTCTCCACCAATAGGCTGCCTCAATTTTCTCCCGTAGAGAGCCGTGGTAAGCGGATAGCAGATGCTGTTGGTAATCGTTCCATCGTACTTGTGTCGGACATAGTAAGGCGTCACGTACGCTGCGTTCTTCTCGAGAACTGGATTTACAAGCCTTTCAATCCAAAAGGGTTCGACGCTTCTCAGATCAGAATCCAGAAAGACAACCACCTTAGCATTCAGCGATCTTGCTTTTTCCATTATTGACCTCATCGCACTTCCCTTTCCGGAAATCCCCCGGTACTTGAAAGACAGCAAATCCACCCCGTCACTGTAGGCTGAAAAGAAAGCCCCTTCAGTATTATCTGTTGATCCACCATCGGAATTGAGTATACAGGATCTTAAAGATGGAAAGAACTGATTAAGTCCTCTGACAGACGTTTCAACAACGTATTTGATGGTACCTGCGTTATTGAAACTTGGTATTCCTACTACAATATCGTATGAAGTATGATTCAATCCAGACATTCTTACACCTCCTATTCTTTTACTCCTCCGGCAGTGAATCCACTAGTCAAATACTTCTGCATAAGAGTAAAAATTATGATGATTGGTATTGCAGAAACCACGGAAGCCGACATCAACCTTCCCCAAACTGCATGAGCGGAACCGGAAAATGCATTCAGCCCGATCGGGAGAGTGAAGAGATCTTTGTATGATTTTAGCCCCAGGAAGGCCGAAGCGAATAGATACTCATTCCAGCCAATCATGAATGCGTAGATGTATACAGTGACTATTGCCGGAAGCGAAAGAGGAATAACAATCTTGAAAATCGCCTGGACTCTGGAACAGCCATCGATAATCGCCGCTTCTTCTATTGAAAACGGAATTGTCCGGAAATAGTTTCCCAACATATAAAGAGAAACCGGAAGTGTCTGAATAACATAGACCATGATCAGATAAACTCCGGTACCAAATGGAGTAGAAAGGATTCCAAGCTTCACCGCCATCTGATAAAGCGGCACCATTATTACGGTACCACCGAACAGATACACGAAAAGAACCGAACGCTGAACAAGTCCCCTACCCTTGAATCTCAACCTCGAGAATGCATATGCTCCTAAAATCGCTACGAAGAGGCTTATCAAAGCGGAAATCCCTGCGAATATCAGCGAGTTTCTAAGGTATTTCAAGAAGGGAAATTCACTAGCTCTCTCTTCCAATATTTTTGTCTTCTGCGCTTCGAATAATTCCAGTTGAGCCTTTGCCTTTTCGAAACCGGCAGCAAGCGCTTCCTCGGAGAGAGCATTGTCAACCTCGGCTCTCAAATCCGTAAACCGTTTCACATCATTTGCACTGAATATGGTTTTCATGTTTTCCTCGATTATTGAAGCCTCCTCTGTACCTGGAACGAGCGAGTTTTCAATAAACTCTTCCCTGTCTGTTACATCAATTCCACTGAAGTCGATCACAAGATCAACGATATCTCTCAGTTCTTTTTCCTTGGCCTTGAGCTGTACATCATGAACATACCGCGTATACACTTCAATTGAGGCCGTTCTCTCTTCCAACTCATCTATCCTCTTCAATACAGGTTCAAGATTTGCCCTAATTATCTCATCGCCGAAAAACTCTGTCTCACTACTTTGAATAAGCCCAAATATCTCCAGATAGTTTCTGATTGTGAAATCTGAGAATGTCATTTTGTTCGGATCGTAGTCTGCCTTAAGAGATACATGAACCATGAAATAAAACGGAATGAGTATGAAAAAACAGATTAAAGAGATCCCCAATGCAAACATGACTCTTCTGAAAGGTGTCTTCTTCCTTACCATTTCAACACCTTCTTCACGTATGTAGTTATCAGCCCAAGCATAATTACCATAAGGATTGTTGCAATTGCCGCGGCCACTCCGTACTCCGGCGAAGTTGTACCGATAACCCTTTCATAGATAAAGATAGGCAGAGTGCCAGCTCTCTTGCTGATCAGATAAACCTCGTCAAACTTATAGAAATTCCAGATACCCCTCATGAGAGCGACAGCACCCATGACGAAATAGATCTCCGGTAGAGTGATATTCGTGAACTTATTCCATGATGTTGCTCCATCGATTTCTGCAGCCTCGTAGTACTCATCGGGAATAGATTGAAGTCTTGAAAGCAGCATCAGGTAAACAAAAGGGAAGTTCCGCCAAATGTTGAATATCGATGCCACAAAGAATGCATTGTTCGAGTTGTTTAGGAGATCAAGTTGCGGAGAGACCCATCCGAGACTTTGACTGAATAACTGCATAAAAGGCCCGTAGCTTGGATCAAATATGTACTTCCATGAAAAGACTATCGAGATAAGTGGGGTAATGTATGGAAGCAGAATGATCGTCCTAACTATCGCCCTCCCCTTGAACTCCTTGTTCATCATCAGCGCTACTCCGAGACCCAACAATATACTTCCAATAACTGTCATCAGAGTGAAACCAACAGTTATGAAGAAGGACTTCCAGAAAGCGGCGTCTTTGAAAACTCGGATATAGTTTTCTAATCCTACGAACGTTGAACTGGTGATCCCGTAGTCGAAAAACGAAATGTATATGTTATACGCCACCGGATAGATTATCAATATCATCAGTAGGATTACTGTTGGCGAAACAAGTTTCCAACCTAAACTATTTTCCTTCTTCAATATGGAAGAGGCTGCTTGCTGCATAAGATCTACCTCCAAAAAAGGAAGGCCCCGGCTCCGGGGCCTTCGATGTCAGGCGTTTATCTTCCTATAAGCTTTCTAATATCCTCTCTCCAGAAGGTTAGAACCTGATCTGGGGTTGCGTTGTTATCGAACATCATGACTATGCCATTACCTATAGTGAAGGCTCCGGATATCTTTCCCATTTCGGGGAAGACTCTTCCTTCTACATAACCGAACTTCTCAATATTCTCCATACCATAAATGATTGCCTTGATCTTTTCTGCGCCGTAGCTCTTATAAATCCCCTTTGGATCGTTCAGGAATTCTTCGCTTTCAGCTATGGAAGCTCTTGTAGGAAGCATTCCACCGGGAGCCATATGTATGTACTTTATGTAATTGTCCGGCTCGAACATGAAATCGAGAAGTTTGAGAACATCAAGCTTGTTCTGGGAAGACTTGACGATCGCGAGCGACAAGACCTGTCCAAAGGAGGAAGGTCTGCTGTTAGTCATCATGGGAGCGAATTCAGTGTTCTTAACAAGATCTGGATCAAAGTCGCTTATGAACTGAGTCTGAATCTCGGCAAGAGCCAGGTCATCCATGACGTAAGTTGAGTAGAACATCATAGGTGTCCTACCCGCAAGATAGAGTTCTCTTGCCTGCTGCCAGTAGGTATGTCCTGGAGCTGAATATGCGCCAAGGTCCTTGTAGAACTGAAGTACCTCTCTCATCTCAGGAGAGTTAATGACTACATTTCCGTCCTTGTCGAAAATCCTTGCTCCGTTTGACAAAGCAAAGATTGTGAAGACCTGTTCCGCGTAGGCATCGTTGGTCTTTCCAAGTACGATTCCATACATTCCATTCTGAGGATCGTGGAAATACTTTGCCGCCTCCATAATCGCATCCCAAGTTGTTGGTTCGGCAAGACCCGCTTCTTCAAACCAATCTCTTCTGTACCAAATTCCTTGAACCCATCCGTGATAAGGAATAGCAAAATACTGATCCCCAGCCGGAGTAATAACAAATCTTGTTGCACCAGTGTAGAAATCCCCTGCATTTCTGATGAATCTTGTTGGAATCACAGTATCCAGAAGACCATCAGCTCCAAGGCCGAGAATAGTTTCAGCACCAGCTTCAATTAGGTCTGGAAGTGTATCAGCCGCAGAAGCCGCAGCCAATTTCGAGAACATCTCGTTCTCCTCGATTGCCACAACATCAACTTCTACTCCGGTTTCAATTGTAAACGACTCGATCAACTGAGCAATAATCTGCTGTCTGGATTCTTCTTCCTGAGTGTGCCAGTAAACAAGTTTTCCAGTCATTGTTACCGAAAGCATCAATACCAGAAATACTACAAAGAATCTTTTTTTCATTTTAACCACCTCCGAAGGAAATTTTTTTCACCATAATGATACCAAACTTCTTCTTTCGTTCAAAGAGGCTATACACCGTATCAGGATCCATCACTGCCATTCTCGTCAATCTAGCATCGATTAGATAGAAATAACTCTAAGAAGCTAGCTCTAAGAGTATGGTTTGAACCAAGAGATCTTATGCAATCTACAGAGGAAACCGATTATAGAAGTTCACTGAAGATATCCTAAGCATAATAAAGCTATAAAAATGGGATCGGCCAATGCCGATCCCATTAGTAGTAACTGCTTACAGTCTATCAATTACTCTATAAGCTTTTGTGGCAGAACCACCAGTCGTAACAACCTTCCTTGCCCTTTCTCTCTTCAGCAGTCTTGACATCAGATGCGGGAGGAATGATTACGTGATCCCCAATGATCTCGTTGTTTGGCCAATCTGCCGGGATAGCCACTCCATTCTTATCGGCAACCTGAAAGCCCTTTACCATTCTGAGAATCTCATCCATATTCCTTCCCAGCTCTTGCGGGTAATAGAGGATAGCTCTGATCTTTCCCTTCGGATCAACAATGAAGACCGCCCTGACAGTATTCGTTCCCTTTGCAGGATGAATAAGCCCAAGAGTCATTCCTACTTCGCCCATTTCGTCCGCGATAATAGGGAACTCGATTTTCACACCTAGCTTCTCTTCTATCCACTCCGTCCACTTTATATGAGAGAAGACTTGGTCAACGCTAAGACCTACGAGTTCACAGTTTAACTCTCTGAACTTATCATATCTTCTCTGAAAGCCCACGAATTCGGTCGTGCAAACCGGTGTAAAGTCCCCCGGATGACTGAATAGAACAAACCATTTTCCCTTGTGAGCTTCCGGTAGGTTCATTACCCCATGTGTCGTCTTGACTTTCATCTCAGGGAAATCTTCTCCGATCAATGGAATCCTTTTCTCCATAAAGCACCTCCATATTTATAATCATTCTTATTAGCTACAATATAATTATACTTTTCGCTGCTTGGTTTGTCAACCATACAATTATGCCGAACAGAGGTTTTGATTCTAAAGAAAAAGAGGGCTCTTGGCCCTCTTTTTATGACTTCAACAGAGTAGGTAAGGTGTCTCTTCTTCATCGGGGTAGATGTATGAACTGACTACTCTGTAATCTGGAAAACTTGTTTCTAGGGCTCTTGAGATCAGTGAAAGGTACTCGTTGATCCTTGGCACCACTTCTTCAAAGGAACAGGAACCTTTCAGAGCCATGATCTGAACTTCAATTGTATCTTCAGTCTCGGCTCTCATGTTGAGCGTGTCACCTTGGGCTCCCAGAAGTAACTTTTTTGAGAGCGTCTCAAGTATCATCTTCAAAGCCTCTGTGGATCTACTTTCAGAAACAGCGTACCTCAAATCGCAAACAATGTACATGGCGCTCCCTCCTTCGTCTGGTTTCTTAGATTCTGTTCATAACTAACACAGGAAGGTACCAGATGTAGACCCTGATTTCTGGAAAAGCCGTTTGTGAAAGACCGTTCATAGCCACTATTGCAAAGTGATCAGCCCGTTCCATTTATTATACATCAAAGGCAGTCTACCTATATTAACCAGGAGGAGTTCTAGATTTATCGGCAGATTACTACTATCGAAATATTAATGTAGAATTTAGGGAATGGGGGTGATCTAAATGATATATAGAACTCTGAAGGATAACAAAGGAGAAATCCCCGCCATTGGTCTAGGCACATGGGAGATCGGAGGAAGAGACGTTCCTGATGAAACGAGGGACAGAGAACACATTGACACATTGTCCAGAGCCATTGAAATGGGTTACAAGCACATAGATACTGCCGAATACTATGGTGGTGGCCATACCGAAGAAATAATTGGAGAGGCAGTCTCGATTTTCAGTAGAGAAGAATTGTTTATCACATCTAAGGTCTGGCCCACTCATTTGCGGAGTGTTGACTTACACAAAGCCCTTGAAAGAACACTGAAGAGGCTGAGAACAGACTATATTGATCTGTATCTTATTCACTGGCCGAATCCTGAAGTTCCGCTAGAAGAGACTCTTTCGGCGATGAATGAAGAAGTGAAGAACGGACGGATAAGGCATATCGGAGTTTCTAATTTCGACACGCAGCTCCTTAAGAAGGCCGTATCTATTTCAAAGGAACCTATTGTGAACAATCAGGTTCTCTTCAATCTAGAGGACCGGCAAGCAATGAATGAGCTTCTACCATACTGCCAAGATCATGGCATTACCCTAACCGCATACTCGCCGCTAAAGAGAAACGCATTAAAAGCCTCAACCGAGAAACTTCTGACTGGATTCTCTGAAAAATACTCGGCCTCTGTTCAGCAAGTAATGCTTGCATGGTTGCTGGGGAAAGATGGTGTGGTGGTCATACCAAAGGCATCCAAGCTTGAACACCTGAGAGAAAATCTAGAAGCAGGCATGATTGTCCTCGACAGAGAGGATATGAAAATGCTTGATTCACTAGAATAAGGAGGGCATCTTGAACGATATCAAGAGCAACTTTATAAGCGCTCTCGACTCACAAGATAAAGAGAGGGCAGTGATGGTGTGCATAGAATCGCTTGAGTCTGGCAATGTTGAAGTAATCGATTTGTATCTGGATATTCTTGCACCCGCATTGAGGAGTTGGGATTGCGACTACGTGAGCGACAGATTGTGTATATGGAACGAACATATAAGGAGCTCTATTGTCAGAACGGTAATGGAATGCTGCTTCCCTTATATTGTGAAGAAAAGAAGAGACAATGGATCAGAAAAGAATGATCGGACAGTGGCAGTACTCTGCCCGCCCGAAGAGTATCATGAGATCGGAGCTAGAATGATTTCGGATATCTTCACTATCGCTGGGTACAATTCCATATTCGTCGGAGCAAATACCCCGCTGGACACCTTCCTTGAGGCTGCGAAAAAGCTGAGTCCAATGTACGTTGCGATTAGTGTTTCAAACTACTACAACCTAATAAACACACGAAGGATGATTTCGCGAATTAAAGAAGCCGGTGGGAAATCGAGAGTTGTCGTAGGTGGAAATGCATTCGAAAAAAATCCCGACTACTGGAAGGAAGTCGGTGCAGATATTTTCCTGAAAGATCCAAGAGAGATTCTAGCTCTGGGGAAGGGTGATGTAAAATGAGATTGGCTTTTTCAATTGCGATGCGCTTTCTATCTTCCAGCAAGACCCAAACTCTTCTCATAGTAATGGGAATTGCAATAGGCGTTTCCGTTCAGGTATTCATAGGCTCGCTTATCCAGGGACTCCAAAAAGACCTGGTGGATACAACAATCGGAAGCTCTTCGCAGATAACTGTCTCCTCATCGGAAAACAACAGAGTAGAAGACTGGCAAGGCATAATTTCGGAAATCGCTTCTCTTGATTTGCCAACAGATCTGACGGCTCTTTCTGCAAGCGCAGATGTTCCTGTCTTCATAAGCAGCGGCGACAGAACCTTATCTGTTCTGCTCCGAGGTCTGCAGTTCCCCGAATCACATGTTATTTACAAGACGGATAGTCGCCTCATTGATGGCAGCCTTCCTGAAGGAGACGGAGAAATCATTATCGGCAAGGGTCTTAAGGATGAGCTCGATGTGAACCTTGGAGAAGAAATCACAATCTTCACTCCGGATAGAGCAGTTGAGATTCTGAAGGTAGTCGGTGTCTTCGATCTGGGTATTGCAAGCCTTAACAAAAACTGGATGATCTCAACGATTGGCACCGCTCAGTCAGTTGGGAAACTTGGTGATGCAGTCACATCGATAGAGATGCAGGTGAGCGATGTCTTCAGAGCTGATGAAAACGCCTCTGCCATTTTGGAACGTCTTTCGAGGTCTGCTTTACTTGTCACTGACTGGAAATCTCAGAACGAAGATCTCCTCTCCGGGCTGAATGGGCAGAGCGTCTCAAGCATAATGATTCAGGTGTTCGTAATCATAGCCGTTTCCCTTGGAATAGCAAGCGTGCTCGCAGTAACTGTAGTCCAGAAATCAAGGCAGATTGGAATCCTGAAAGCTATGGGACTTAAGGATTCCACGACGAGTTTCGTTTTTCTCTTTCAGGGACTCGCTCTCGGCATTGTGGGAGCAGTAGTTGGAATTGCATTCGGAATCCTGCTTATAATTATGTTCTCCACTTTTGCCGTAGGAACTGACGGAGAACCGATCATCAGAATCTCTCTGAGTTATGGGTTTGTAATGTTGTCCGCGCTCATTGCCATTGGCGCTTCAACTATTGCCGCAATGGTCCCAGCCAGGAGATCCTCCAAACTCAGCCCTGTTGAGGTGATACGAAATGGCTAACATAATCGAGCTTAAGGATATAAAAAAGGTTTACGGAACGGTTGTGAAGACAGAAGTTCTTCACGGTGTGGATCTTGAAATCGAAGACTCATCGTTTCTTTCGATAGTCGGACAGTCTGGAAGCGGAAAATCTACACTCATGAACATTATGGGCACTTTAGATCAACCCACGAGCGGTGAAATAAAAATCGCAGGGAAACAGACAAACAAAATGAACAAGAATGAACTCGCAAGTGTTAGAAATGAGACTATTGGATTCATATTCCAGTTTCATTATCTGCTTCCCGAGTTCACTGCTTTCGAAAACGTAATTCTTCCTTACAGAATTAAAGGTCTTAAACCCTCGAAGGAAATTATGGAAAGGGCGAAGGAACTAATGGATGTCGTTGAAATCAGCAAGGTTAGGAATAATCTAGCTCCAAACATGTCGGGAGGTCAGCAGCAAAGAACCGCAATAGCAAGGGCCCTTATCAACAATCCGAAGATTATACTTGCAGATGAACCTACGGGCAATCTCGACTCCGATACCTCAGCGAAGGTCTTCAGCCTCATGCGTGATCTCAACAAGAGATACGGAACAACATTCGTAATAATTACTCACGATAGAAGAATCGCAGAAGAGACAGACAGAATAGTTGAAATCAGAGACGGCAACATTTTCAATGACATAAAGAGATAAGGGGGACATCCCCCTCATCTCTCTAAATAATAACACTTCTGGAAAGCTATTTGGACTTTCTTAAGGGGGATTCCCTTCTGAGGCGCATCGTATCTTTGGGGAGGAAGACCCCCTCTTTTACCTTTCGAATATCTTCAACTGACATGAACGCCTTTGGAACGCATTCCAGAGCGATTCTCTCGAAGTCTTCCACTTCTTTCCTGTTTATGATACTGTAAACAATGTAAGCCTTTCCTCGAGCACCGTGAGCGTCTATCTTTGTAACTCCAAATCCAGCCTGGCACAGTTTTTCTATAAGTTCAGTTGGATCTCTCGAAATTATCAGCCTAACCGATACGGTTCCAATTGCAAGCCTCTCATCAATGAGCATTCCTATGTAGCTACCGGCCGCGAAGCCACCTGCATAAGCAAGAATGTAAAGTACATTGTCAACACTCTGGATTACTTTGCTGGCAACGAGCAACCACAGAATAATCTCAAAAAAACCGATAACACTTGCTATTTCTTTCTTGCCTCTCGAAACCATTATGATTCTCGTGGTTCCAAGAGAAACGTCGATGATCCTTGCGAAGAAGATTATCAGAGGCATAAGAACCCATCTGAAGAGATCGCCACTCAAGAATTCTTCCATTAGAAACCCTCCTACCGCATTCTTACATAGAAACTCTTCTCTCAAGCCAATTATAAGATACTTCTTTCAGGATAGCATGATGAAAAAGATTACCTTGTTTAATACGGGCAAAACAGATTTCTTCGAATGAACTGGCAAGCGAGGCAGACTTAGTATAGATCATTTCTACCAAATTTAGCATATCTCTACTTCTTTCTCTCAGTAATCTCATCGTGCTCCTGCAATTCGCTACAAAGAAGCGGGGCCTTTGGATTAAAGGAATGATAATTTTTACGAATCGCTTTCTCACTAAAGCTTGCATAGCAGTATAGGCAACGATTAAGACAGGTATTATATGCGCCAATGTCGACACTCTCGACACAGCGGCATGCAGCTCTCTGATATCTGTCTTTTGGGTGATCAATCCTTTTGCCTGTCAGCGTGTTAATTAGCGTCCCGTCAATACAGCTTCCGTGACTAATTCCATATTCCGAAAGATCAACGGTCTCTGAACATGTCTTCAGCTTCATTCCTTCAGAAGATGATACTTCTGAATAATGGCTGGCAATTTTCCTTACCTCAATTTCATTAGGCGCCCTTGCATCAAGTTTTCGAAGGTTTGATGAGATCTTCTGATAGTAATCGAGAAAACTAATCACACACTCTTCAGTGAAACCCTTAAGCAAATGTGCCATTTTTTCAAAGGCCCGTAGATGATGGTCGACACTATAGTCCGCATTTATCAGAATAGGATCGTATCTCCAAATCACTCTGTTTTCTCCAATCTTTCCGGAAAGCTTTTTGAAGGTCTCGATAATCTCTCTCTTGTTGCGAAGCCCAGGCTCTACACTTCCATGATAGGGCGTAATCGTGAATTGAAAATAATAACAGTAATCGGCAAAGTGATTCAGCTTGTCTAGCATTTTTTGGGGATCCTTTGTCCAAAATACGAAGCAGTCTACTGCTTCTGGATTTAGGATAACTTTGCTCACCTGATGGGGATTGAACGGATTCCTAACAAGAGCAAAGCCACTTTTCAAACGCTCTATCATCCACTCTGAATAAAAAGCAGGGATATCTGTCCTCCTGCTCGCACTTACTATCATTCCTGTCTCCTTCGATTAATGTTCAGTTTGATCTTCGTCAAGTGCAAAATCATCACAGCTCGATTCGCCATTTCGAAAAAACATAACGTTTGCTGACTACTTCAATATTAATACAGAAGATCATAGCGACTGAAGAAAGGGGACATGTGTGTTTTGATTCGTAGAGATCGTAGAGAATAGAGAGAGAGAGAGAGAGAAAAACAAAAGAAAAAAAGAAGCAAATAATCAACTGGAAGAATGGCTTCCTTTTTCGTGTTTTCGACAGAAGAGCCGATTCATTCGAATCACACATGAAGAACAATATCAAAGAATCTGCTGAATTCTACAGAGCAGTGGAAAGGTTAGTTTTAGTTACTGCTGGAATCAGGATACTTGACCTCGGTTGCGGGACGGGACTCGAACTAGACGAGATATTCAGACTAAACACGACAGCCAGAGTAGTATGTGTCGACTTGTCCCAGAAGATGCTCGAAATTCTTAGAATCAAACATGAAGACAGACTGGACAGCCTGAACTTGATTACCGGTTCCTACTTCGAAGTTGATTTGCCATCGGAAGGATTCGACATTTCCATTTCGGTTCAGTCGATGCATCATTTCGGATACAAACAGAAGTTGTCGCTCAAGAAGATTCTCCACAGTCTAGCGGGTAATGGAACATATATCGAGGCAGATTACGTGGTCGATACTACACGATAGAGGAAATGGGACTACGCAAGAAATACGAGTCTCTGAGAAGCGAGCATGACGCACCTGATGGTTTTTACCACTTTGATCTGCCGCTTTCCATAGATAATCAACAAGCAGTTCTGGAAGAGGCTGTGTTCAGTACTGTAAGACACCATGCAAGATACGAAAATTCAAGCATCTTCGTTTCACGAAAACCCACATCAAAACGGAGATGAATCGATGGAAAACAAAGGAGAGCCACTGGCCCTCCTTCTAGATGTTGAGAATATACTATTTCTTACTACACTCAAATAATTATATTGATTATCTTGTCCTGTACGTAGATGATCTTTCTTATTGACTTTCCTTCAAGCATTTTTGAGAGCTTCTCATCAGCCATTACCGCTTCCATTGCCTTTTCCTGGGATGCGTTCTGAGGAAGCACAACCTTTCCTCTCATCTTACCGGTAATCTGAACAGGCAATTCAGTCTTCGCCAGAGAAGCGTATTTCTCATAGCCAGAAGGGAAACCATCTTCAAGAATAGTCCTCTTCTTCCCGCCTTTCATGCTGTATATCTCTTCGCAAATGAAGGGGGCGAAAGGCGAGAGGAGTTTTGCCATATCTACTACGAGCTTTCTCTCGATAGCGCTCTCTTTCGAAGCCTCATTGACGAACTCCATGAGAGCGGCTATTGCCGTGTTCGGCTTGATATTCTTGATTGAATATTCGACCTTTTCCACAGTCTCTGCCATCTTTATCTTCAGATCTGTCGAACTCTTGCCTTCAGGCATTGTTGAGATGTCCCAAACTCGATTCAGAAACCTTCTCATCGCGTCCATTCCGCTGTCCCGGAAATCTCCGCCTTCGAGAAAGGTCCCCATAAACATCAGATAGGTTCTAAGGGCATCCACTCCATGGCTCTCAAAATACTCGTTGGGATTGACGATATTTCCCTTCGATTTCGACATCTTCTCCCCGTCTTTTATGATAAGCCCGTGTCCTCTAAATGAAGCAAACGGCTCTTCAAAAGGAAGAAAACCCAAATCGTGTAGCGCCATCGCAAGAAATCTCGAGTACATCAGATGGAGAGTTGCGTGTTCATTTCCGCCTATATACATATCGACCGGGCACCACTTTTCAACCAGCCCATCATCAAAAGGTGCACTGTCATTGCTCGGTGAGAGATATCGCAGATAATACCATGCCGAATCAAGGAAGTTGTCGGAGACATCGGTCTCTCTTCTGGCAGCCTCTCCACAAATCGGGCAAGTCGTGTTGACAAATTCGCTGTTCTTGGCCAGTGGAGACTTGCCGCTGCCGTCAGGTATGTAGTCATCGGTATTTGGCAACATCACTGGCAATTGATCTTCAGGGACGGGGATAGTTCCACACTTATCACAGTAGATCATTGGTATCGGAGGACCCCAGTAGCGCTGTCTGGAAATACACCAGTCATGAAGGTGATAGTTCACAGAGCCCTTTATGCTTTCGCTCACTTCGTCAATCTTGTCGATGAAATCAACACTGAGCGTACCCGAGTACTTTTCGCTGTTGATCATCTTTCCCTTCTCAGTATAGGGCAACTGTGAGGGATCGCATTCTATGACCTGTCTTATCTCTAGTCCATACTTCTTCGCAAAGACATAATCCCTCTCATCGTGCGCCGGGACGGCCATAACGGCACCCGTTCCATATTCTGCCAGCACGTAATCTCCTATCCAGATTGGAAGCTCCTCACCAGTAAGAGGGTGAATGGCGTAAGAACCGGTAAATATTCCGTTTTTTGGACGAGAAATAGAAGTTCTTGTGGCAAGATCCATGCTCTTCACTTCTTCTTTGAAATTATCAAAAGTCTCCACTGTTGAAGGCGTGACTAGCTTGTTCACCAGACCGTATTCAGGAGCTACAACTATGTAAGTTACTCCAAATATCGTATCTGGACGGGTTGTAAACACATCTATCTGCTCATTCATTCCAGATACTTTAAAAGAAATCGTGGCTCCAGAAGATTTCCCTATCCACGCGCGCTGAAGATTCTTAGTAGTGTCCGTCCAGTCAAGCTTCTCGAGGTTAGACAGCAGTTTCTCTGCGTACTTTGTGATTTTGAAGAACCACTGACTCATCTCGCGTTTCTCGACTTCATTATTGCATCGTTCGCAACGACCGTCAATTACTTGCTCATCGGCCAGCACTGTCTTGCACGAAGGACACCAGTTAACATTTGACGCACGTTTCTCAGCAAGACCGTTCTTGAACAACTGAATGAAGATCCACTGGGTCCACTTGTAATACTCCGGAGAAGAAGTTATCGCTTCGCTGTTCCAGTCGAAAATATTACCAATCATTTTGAGCTGCTCTTCTCTGAAGTACTCTATGCTTTTCGGAGTGAGCTCAGCAGGATGTCTCCCAACTCTCAAGGCATAGTTCTCGCTGTGTATACCGAAAGCATCGAAACCGATCGGTTCGAAGACGTCGTAGCCCTTGAGCTTCATGAACCTTCCATATACATCCGATCCGATGAAGGAAAACATGTTTCCTATGTGGAGACCGGCAGCGGAGGGATATGGAAACATCATGAGATTGTAGAAAGGCTTCTCCGCTTTCTTGAGATCTATGTTAAATGGCTTCTCCTTCGCATAGTAATCCTGCCATTTCCTTTCAATCACCCTGAAATCGTACATGTGCTACCTCCCGAATGAGTGTAAAGCTTGAGAAAAGCAACTTAGATGGATTATAACATGCCAGTGTTACCGAATTTCTGACAACCGATCAGTTGAATTCATAACCTGGACAGCTCCCTGTTAAAGTTATGAATAACAAGATTTCCTTGTTGGACTCTCTCTTGCAGAAAACCATCTTTCGCGGCACATTCGAGAAAGATATATAGACAACCAGAAGCATAGCTAGAACCAGTAGGAGTCTCTTCATACAGATCTCCCCCTCACATTCCCGTTCCGTAAGTTCGGGCAGCTGGATCTCTATCGGATTATTGTCCACTGTGATGCCATCAATAGTTCTGTCCTTCTCGTCTCTTATGAAATATCTCGGACCTGTAGGATCAGATTCATGTTGTAACCCGATTCCAAAATTCACTCTTTCTTCGCTCATTTCTTCAGAGAAACTGAATCTTAGAACCGCAACGATGTCACTCACTTGAGAGATACCAGGCGCTTGGTCTAAAAAACCCCTGACGACTACTGCTTCTTTGCTCGAAGGGATGACACCATCAAAACTGGTTCTGTTTTCGAGAAACTGTTGGAAGTAAGCCTCTTCAAATACCCGACCCTCGTCACGGACTATGGAAAACTGAAGGTACATGAGTTCTCCGTTCAGGCTGTTATCGGGTGCGAAGTATTCCTTTTTGCTGTGCACATAATGTGCGACGTTGGGTGCTACGATGGCCACTTCTATTGAACCTTTACTCTCTCCGTCGGAAAACAGAATCTTTCCCGCTTCCAGATAGATCAGGGGTTTGTCTTCGCCGGCGTACCTTTCATCTAGCCTGAAAACAGCAGAAGGTCGGTACTGATCGCAGTAGCGCGTGCTCCCAGTCTGTCGTAAGCCCTTATGTACATCCTGTATATCTTACCGACCTCGAAAATGCCCAGAACTATGTTCCCCTCCTTCAGGGTTGCTGTCAGCCCTGCGTCGCTTATGAGGATGGAAGTGCTACTGGGTTTCCAGTCAAGCCAATCGGTTATATATTCGAAATCTTCCGTGTTTGTTTAGACAAACCTAAACTCGACCCTGGATACTTTCTCGGAGAACTCCCATTCCAGAAAAACATATCTTCCAAAGGGAGTGAAATCTTCCGAAAAGGCACCGTGGATGTACCTATCAGGCAAACTGATCGAATCAATAACCTTGACTTCAACAATGTGCCACCCTTCTTCTAGATCTGTGAGTACGATCTCTGTTTCAGAAGTCTCGATGAATTCACCTCCTCAACAGAGTATAGGTATAGATTGTTGATACCATGTGTTGGTTTCCAGGAGACTGTTACGTTTTTCGAAGAATACTCTACCTAAGTATTCAAGAAATCAACTGATGAATTATTCTGTTTAAAACATGAGCTTAGTACAATGATTGAAAAGAAAATCAGTAGCAACGAAGAAAGACGTCTCATTCTCAACCCCACAATTTGAATTGTATTTATTTGCATTGTCCGCCCAAGAGAACCATCCGGCAACAGGAGCTCTCTTTATATGTGATTTGAGAGTGAAAGAGGCCTCCCATTTGTTCATAGTGCCTGCAGATTAGGGGAAATTTAGACTCTTTCCGCTACGTCATTCGCCAGTACTGCAAACTTTCCGAAGACTCAACTGGCTGCAAATTATCTAAAAATCTACTCATTGCAACTCTTGAAGATCTGCTGAGATTCGAGAATCGGGAGAACGAAGAGATGGGTTTTGACATTCCAGACGAAGCAATAATTTCGATTTCAAATGATACCTTCCAGACAGTTTTGTACGTTCGTGTCAATCTTTGAGAAGTCTTCTCAGGCGTGCCCTTCCCACTTATTACAAACAGCCTGTTCTGGAGCTCTTCGACGTAATGCATCATAATTAAATCTACTCAAGAGAGATTTCTTGCTTTGAAGGAAATGAAATATGTATAATCATAATGATCAGATGGAACTAAAAAACTCTGATGTCCTCATGAAGGAGGTAGAGGGATGAAGAAAAGCATATTGTTACTGGTAGCGATCGTTGCTGCCATGCTTGTAGTTACTTCTTGTATCAAACCACTCAAACCGACCGAAGCGATTCTCGAGATAACTTCGATCGTCGTTTCGGGCAATGAAGCCACTATAAGCTGGAAGCTCAACACAACTGCGGAGATAGTATCGGCCAGTTACACTCTTCACGTTGGAGAGGCCGAGTATGAAAGCCAGGAAACCAGCAAAACCGTGACTCTCGCGGCCGGAACTCATCAGGTGAAGGTCGAAGGAGAGATAAAGGGCAAATACGAAGCCACCTACGGACAACCGGCCGTTCACGTGGAATCTGAAACGAAGACGGTGGAAATCTTGCAGGAGTACGGGAACACGATCCTGGTAACCCTGGTGGAGTACATGACGGGACCGGCCGCCGCAGGAGTTTCCCTGGAGGTCTTAGACGGTGAAACAGGCGTGCTCCTGGGTTCCGGAGAGACCGATCTCGAGGGAAAGACCGAGATTGATCTTCTCTGGTTCCTGTCCCCGGGTCTTCTAGAGGTCAGGGAAGTGACGTTAAAGGCAGAAAAAACCGGTCTTGCTCCGAGCGTTCTCGAGGGACTGGCTGTACCGCTGATTCCGTCCAACGAACTGGCCTCAGCAGGCAGCCCCTTGCCTGTTGACATGGCGATCAACAGGGCCATGATCGATCCTCTCGACGGTTCTTACCCCGAAATCGAGATCATGCTGTTGGACGGCAACGGCAACGAGATAGATCCGACAGATGTATCCACCAACGTTTATCTGAATATCGAGTATGCAAGCGATCTGGAATACGATGTCTGGGATGCTCTATACGTGGGCATCGGATACGTTCCCTGGGCCGGAGTTAGAGATTTCGCGTCTTTTGGCATGTCGGAAGCCACTTTCCCTATCCCGGCGGAGATCTTCAACGGAGATGTACCGATTCATGTCGTAGTTTACAACTACAACAGGGCCAGGCTCGACCGGGTTGTAAACCTCAACTTCACGGCCGAAAATGCCGAACCGGCCGAGACGTTCCCTCCATTAGGAGTCTGGCTCTGGTCGTGGACGTCGGACGCCAACGTCAATTACTACTCGCTACCGAAAGAGATCAACGGCAGAAAACTACACCTCGATGAGGAGACCTTCGAGGATCTTGCGGGAGCCCCGGCAGAGGGCAACATAATCGTTCAGATCGCCTGGGACCCCCCCGAGAACCTTGCGGGGTTAGTGGGTTTCAACATCTACCGCTCCAGTGATGGTGTTAACTACAAGAAGATAGCCTTCAAGACCGCCTTTTCCGGTTTCGATAGCGGAATCGGGATCGAGGCAGGCAACAGGTACTTCTACAAGGTCAGATCGGTTTACGCCGACGGAAGCGAGTCGGAGGACAGCAACGTCGCCTCGGTGGTACCGCTCGATATCTTCAAGGTCAAGCTTAACTCCCCGGCGAACAACTCGACGGGAGTTTCGAGAAGACCGGTACTGAAGTGGGCGCCCGTCGACAAAGTCAATTCTAGCAAAGTGCCTGTACTGGGCGGCGGTCTCCTCGACGAGAGCGAGATCACCTATCACTATACGCCCTGGATATACGACACTGTTCAGAGCGACTACCAGCATCTGCTGGCAGTCGACAGCGAATTCGAAACTTTCGATTTCTCCACCTACGGCCCACAACAGGTCTCCGTGAAGTTTCTGGATCCGTTCTGGCTTGGGAAAGAGATGAACTGGATCTTCATTCTCAACGGGCAGGCGTACCTGTACCCCTTCGATCAGCTCGAGGCCTTCAAGACCTATGAGTGGGGTCTGGATTACGCGGTGGCCATCTACTTTGGAGATGATGAAGACGGAGACGGCTTCTTCGATTCGGTCGCTTATTCGACCACCATAGACCTGGGCTACCATTTCGACAGGTGGTTCAACGACGCCGATTACTACAACCGCTTCACCACCGGTGGAGATAATTGAGAGGGGAGGTGGTGCAGATGAAGAAAACCTTACTGTTAATAAGTGTCGTATTGCTGGCCCTTGTGTTCGCTTCCTGTGTGAGAGTTGCCCCGGGTAACAGCGCCGGCGCCGATGTGGAGCTTGTATGGAAGCAGATACAGGATGCGCCCTACGTTGAAGGAAGACTTATAGTGGGTTACAACGACATCGAGGCTTTGAGCGAGATCGTTTCTCTTCTCGATGCTGAGATAACCATCGATATACCGCGCTTGAACGCTGCGGGGTTGCGGTTCGACTCGACGGTCGAGGAGGCGAGGGCCGCTATCAGGGAGCTTTTTGTCGAGAGACCGGAGCTAGTCGCATCGATAAGATACATAGAACCGAACTACGAAAGAGAACTTATAAAGCCGGTGAAAGACGATAACCTGAAATTGCCCGAACTGCCCGTGGTTCTTGCCGAGGACGCGTTCCCCGACCTTGAAGGATTCCTCTGGGGAGTCAAGAAGGTCCGTGCACCGCAAGCCTGGGCCGCCGGGTACGATGGGACCGGCATAATCGTCGCCGTAATCGACACTGGCATCGACTCTAACCACCCAGATCTCCAGGGTCAGATAACTCACAGGTACGATCCGCTCCTCGATCTGGAGATCGACCCCGACATAGACTACTCCTTCGGAGCGCACGGCTCTCACGTCGCCGGTACTATCGCCGCAAAGGACGACGGCCATGGCGTCGTAGGCGTGGCCCCCGGAGCGAAGATAATGGATATACCGATCTTCCAGCCCGACTATATAGGCGACGAGTTCGTCGCGGCCGGTATAGTGTATGCGATTGAAAACGGGGCCACGGTACTTTCCAACTCCTGGGGAGGCAAGGGCTTTTCGACGCTTCTGTACGATGCGATCGCTTATGCATCCGAAAACCGGGTGGTCTTTGTGAACTCGGCCGGAAATGAACATGTGAACGAAGTCAAGAGTCCTGCCATGTACCCGGGAGTCGTGGTCGTGGCCGCCTCCACAGCGGGCGACGGGATCACCCATTTCTCGAACAGGAGCGTCAAGCTCTCGGTGGCCGCTCCCGGCGATTTTTCGATCCTTTCTACCGTTCCACTCTGGGATGTGGCCGAGTTCGCCTATCCCGACCTGCCGTACGCATATTACGGCGGAACGTCGATGGCCTGCCCTCACGTCTCGGGCGCGATCGCCATTCTCCAGCAGAAATACAGAGACATGGGACTGACCGTTTACCAGTACAGGAAACTTATCGAGCTCGGAGCCGACGATATAATGGCTCCTGGAAAGGATAACGACAGCGGTTACGGAAGGCTGAACGTAGAGAAATCGCTCTCGCTAGATCCCGATGCCTTCGGCACCGGAGGAAACGCATTCTTCTGGATTCAGACGAAGAGGACCTATTACGATGAGGAACTGGAGGGCGACTATCCGATGGGGATACCGGGCGTGTACGTCTCGATGATACCCCATGACCGGAACCTTCCGCCGATATACATCAAGAGCATAGGCGATCTCGAACTGGCAGGAGCGGCGGCTTTTGACATAGATGTGGGGATGTACGACGTCTATTTTGGAAGCGGAGACCTCTTCGATCCCAGCTCTCTGCTATATTTCTCTGGAAGGGTGCAGGAGCAGGAAGGCATGAAGTGGGAGAGTTACGAAGTCACTCACAACCCGATAAACTACGTCTGGGCCGATGTAGTCGAGTTTTCTTCAAGTCCGAAATTGGTGATAGAAAAGATTTCGGTCTTCCAGGAAGGCACGGAGATAGTCGATCCTGAGATCACGCTTCTGCAGTTCATCGTGACCGCGATCAACGCCTTCACCGGCGAGGAGTTCTCTTCTACTATATCCTACGACGGAGGAACTTTTGCGCTCCCGGACTATGCCCCGGCACCGCAGTATACGCTTACAAGCGAACCATTCCCGGGACTAGAAGATTTTCTGGCCGATAAAACCGTCGTCTTCACCGGCTACGTAGAGTACGACAACGATCCGGGCAGGAGGATATATTTTGAGAGAGAACTTCCAGCCGGAACGGGTTTCATTTCAGACGGCTGGTCGTTTTACTTCAGTGCCTTCTGAGGTTGTATGCAATATCTAGCCCCCGCAAGGGGGCTTTTTTCTGGCATAATTGATAAGGAGGTGAGAGCTTTGCAGGAAGAAACCGTGCTTGACATAATGATAGAGATTCCTAAGGGAAGTAGGAATAAGTATGAGTATGATAAGAAACTCAAGAGGATAAGGTTCGACAGGACTCTGTTTTCTGCTGTTCATTACCCGATGGACTATGGATTCATATTAAATACTCTTGCCGAAGACGAAGATCCGCTTGATGCAATGGTTTTGCTCTGGGAGCCGACTTTTCCCGGGTGTTTAATTGAGGCAAAGCCAATCGGCGCATTCAAGATGTGGGATGAGAAGGGCCCTGACGAGAAAGTCCTTTGTGTTCCGATACATGATCCGGTCTGGAACTATATAGAAAGCCTGGATGATGTTCCTCCTCATCTACTTAAGGAGATCGAGCATTTCTTTTCCGTATACAAGGATCTCGAAAAGAAGAAAACGGGTATTGAGGGCTGGGTAAGAAGAGAAGAAACGTTGGAAATTATCGCTGCATCAAGAATAAGATATCTTGAAGAAACTCAAAATTCTTAAAATGTGCGACAGGACGAAATTCCGAAAAGCGTATATCATTGACTTAGCAACAGGAAAGGAGAATCCATTATGTATGAATACGTTATCTGGGATTTCGGTGGCACTCTCTTCGATACTTACCCTGCGGCAGCGGAGGTATTCTCAAGGGTCCTTGAGAAGTACGAGGTGAGAGCTTCCGTCAAAGAAATTCTTGAAAAGCTTAAGGAATCAACATCGAAAGCTGCACAACACTTCATGGATAAGTACAGACTGCACAGTGGATTTCTGGAGGATTTCTACAGTATAGAGAACCATCTTGAACCGGAGAGACAACCACCTTTTGAAGGGGCAAAGGATACCTGTATCCAGATTAATAAGAACGGTGGAAGTAATTTCCTTTTCAGTCACAGGAGTAATTACTCCATGACCAAACTTCTGAATTACTACAAGATGCTGGATCTTTTCTCCGAAATTGTATCCGCAGACGGTGGTTTTGCCAGAAAGCCCGATCCACAGGCAATTATGTATATTATCGACAAGTATGGGCTTGAGAGAGAAAGAGTTATTACAATCGGTGATCGAGAGATCGATATTGAGGCCGGGAAACGCGCCGGAATAGCTACCTGCCTCTTCAATCCAGATTCGTCATCAGCAACCACAAAAGCTGATTTTGTCGTTACCTCCTTGAAACAGGTTCCTTCTGTTTTGCAGGTGTGCAACAGATACAGTGGTTGTGAAAGCTGATGATCGAGAATCTGATATGGGATTTCGACGGTTCGCTTTTCAATACCTACCCCGCTATGGTCAGACTGTTTAAACAGGCTCTGCTTAGAAAGGGATATGTCGCTTCCGAAAACGAAATTCTCTCCCTCATGAAAGACACCCTCGGAAAGGCCGTTGACTTCTATTTGGATAGAGGAGTTGACTATGCCTTCTACAAAGACTTCAAGAAATCTGAAGAAGAGCTCGACCCGGCCGAGCAACCTCCTTTTGAAGGTGCTCGCGAGGTGTGCTCAATACTTGTAAGGAATGGCGGTAAGAATCTGATCATAACTCATAGATCACGAAAGACTGCTTTCAAGCTGCTAAGTTACTACGAAATGACCTCGCTTTTCAGCGACATAATCACCAGAGAAAGCGGATTTAAGAGGAAACCAGACCCCGATGCTTTCGTCAGCGCGATAAGAAATTATAGACTGAACCCCAGATCAACTCTCTCCATTGGTGATAGAGACCTTGACGTCATTGCTGCAAGGGATGCGGGAACAAAGACATGTTTCTTCTCTCAGAATGGATCCAGACCAACCATTCGAGTCGACTTCACAATAGACAATCTGTTACAGCTTGAAAAGATTGTTTCTGATGACGGCCATTCCTCACATGTATAGCAAATGAAAAAAGTGCATACGCAAAACCCGTATGCACTTTTCCTATGCAGAAAGATATTCTATTGGTAGTATACCTTTCTTGAATCTGCTTCAGCAGGGTCCTTGAAGTAGTATCCAAGTTCATTTTCGACTATTTCGGCGTATCTTGGGGCGGAAACCGAGAATCCTCTGTCGGGGTTCTTCTTCGTCCACTGAGACAGAATCTCTTGAATAACTGAAGAATGCTGTCCGACTCTTCTGTCCATAGAGAATCCGTTCTCGTCGTACGGGACGAAAAGCAATCCCTTTTCACCAGCCTTCAACACAAATGGGTCTATACCATCGATAATCAGTTCTAGAGTTTTGGCAGCCGTAATCTGATCAAGATGGACTCCGGGTGACTCCAGTAAGAACGGGTATGCGTCGGACCAATCGCCAATTTCCCTGTGTGAGAGGCCTCTGTAACCGGTTGGAGAAGACTCCACGTGATTATCAAACTTCTCTCTTCCCTTCACATAGAAGGAAGCTCCTATTGCATAGGGCATTGACTTCTCAGGGGCAACTATGCAGTTGGTCACAGGGTACATCGCCTCTGCTTCATGCAAATCAATAACGATATCTATACCCTCATTACGGATCATCTCCATTGCTGCAAAGGAGACTTTCTCAGCAAGGAATCCGTCAGGCCTGCCTGGCCAGGATCGATTTGTATTTCTTGCGTCTATGTACGACAAAAGCTGACCATCAGGATAGTGTACATAGACGTCCGGGTCTGGCCACTGGTCAAGTGCCTGGAACCCTCTGTCGCCCATTCTGAACTTCTGTTCTCCCCATGGAGTTTCCAGATAGTAGTAGAGAGGAAATCCTCCACCTGGCTGTGTTCCAAGAGAACCGCTAACATTGAAATGGGGAATAACGTAGACTGTTCCCTTTTCCACTTCGAGATTCCCGATGAAAAAATATGCGAGTAAAGTCGCGGAAGGTTCATTGGCATGGGTCCCCGCTATTATGAGAGTCTTCCCGCCTTCTTCTGCGCCCTTCAGTTCAAAAACATCGGTATCTGCAATCGTTCCTTCTATTCCGTCAAAGTACTTGCTAAGTTTAAAAACGTTAGTCACACTTGGTCCGGCCACTACTTCTTCCTTGAAGTACCTCTGAACGTACAGTGGTATTCCTCCAGCCAGAACTATAAGTGCAAGTACACCAGCGATTATAAGTTTTCTCATCATAAAACCACCCCTACTTCATTCTCAGCAGTCTGAGAATGAGGGGTAGAAGAGCCAAAGTATAGAGTATCTCGCTCTTTAAATCCTTGGTCTTAATGAAGTTCCATATTAGCATGCCTGCCACATAGGCTGTCATCACATAATACAGAAACATTATCAAAGTCATGACGACACCTCCTCCTCAACCTACCATCATCAGGAAGTTGAATTTGTTGGCGAAGATAATCAGTATCATAGCAACTGCGGTTATGGCTATCCAGGGCACTACACACTCTTTCAAGAACGAGCCGTAAGAACCTTTATAGCCAACCGTACTCACTGTCAACCTCCCTATCAGCGCAGTTGGGGGTAGTCCATCTCCAAGAGGCCATAGAAGGCTTAATCCTGCCAAAACAATTACCGGGTTTATTCCGTTTGAATTCAACATCCAGATAAGCGGTATTCCTATTACCATCGCACCACCATATGTAAGGAGACCTTCCGATATCGGTATTATGAAGGGAAGGAGTATCCAGACTATAGCCAGAGGAGCCGTAACAATCCACATTGAGATCAAACCCTTCACACCATTGAAACTCATGACCTGGATCAGCATTCCCACAACTGCGGTGGTTGCTATCAGGGGTGTTAATTGGGCAACGGTCTCTTTGCTGACCTTCAGAATATTCACTCTCTTGAAGTTCATTAGCCAAGCAACTAACGCACAGATTGCAAAGACTAGAGGCAATCCGAGAACCGGGAATCCGAACGGCCAGATTCTGGGGGCCCCGAGCAGGAATATCAAGACAAGGAAAGGAACAGCAACACTCCACCCGGAGAGCCCTTTGGGATCGGGAATCTCTTTTAGTGCCTTTTCTTTGTCTATGTTCTTTGCACCACGTCCAAAGAACAGGACAGAAAACAGCGCCAGAATCAAGATCGGTACAAGAAGAGGCATTGTGAACCCCACATAAGGTATTGCTGTTCCCGCACAAGTCATCATTGCCCAGATGTTGACTGGCGGAGCAGCAGCGCTCAAACCCGCAATTATGAAGATTAGCGCCGAAATCCTGACCTTTGAAAGTCCCATCGCGTTAAGGGCTGCTGCTACCGTACCCCCCACAACTAGAACGGAGATACTCCCTGCTCCGGTAAGCGCTCCCGGAACTAGAATTACAAGCATCAGTAGTATCAGCATCAGGACTCTTTTGTTATGGAAAGCTCCAATTATCTTCCTGACGATATAATTCGTTCCACCCGACTCTTTGATAATATTCATGAAAATCGTCGCAAATACGAAGATAAGTCCAATGTCGAGGTAAGTTACAGATCCTTCGGCTATATGCCTGAAAGTGTCAAAACCTGCTCCTCCGGCAATTGCTCCCCCGATTACTGCAACAAACATACATAGTTCCGTTGAAAACTTCAGGAACTTTCCAACGGCGTAGGCTCCAACCATGACTAGCCCGGCTATGATCGTTTGCATATATATTGCATCAGCTGACAACGTGATTACCCCCTTATAATGAACGCGGCACAATCATCACGATCGCGCCGCATCCAATCAACTACAACCCGAAGACTTCTGTGAATGTGTCGAGAAGATCGAAAGCTGAATCAATCTCCACTATTGGCACATTTCTTTCTGAAGCGGCATTCGTGAATCTGCCGTCCTTGTTTGAGTCCTTTGTCACGATGAAGATGTCTGCAAAGGGAGCTACTGTGTCAATCATTACCTCGATCGGACTACCAGGAAGACCCCTCTGAACTGAACCGCCGATTGCCACGGCAATTATTGCGATCTCGTTCGCCTTTGCGTAATCGATGAGTGCCTTGAGCCTTGAAACTTCCGATTCTACAGACAATCCCGACGCTCCCATACCTTTGAGACTCGCACCAAGAACCAGGATCATTGACTGAAACTTCGTCCCTTTGGGATCAGGGGAAAGCGTGGTCACGTGTTTTCCAATAGCCGACACAGCTCCACCAAGGCCTACTCCGGCAGCTAGCTCATCTTTGGAGAGAATGTCGCAATAATCGTACTTCAAACCTACTTCGTCGGCAACATAAGTCACCGTCTCAACTTCCGTACTCTGACCGGCTGAAGTGATTACAACAGGAAGTGCCAGTGAGACTTCTGTAGCCGAGAAGGCAAGTGCACCGACAACAGAAACAATAATCATAACGAGAATTGCTTTCTTCATGAAACTACCTCCTTCTTTCTGCTCTATTCGACTCATTTATTTGAAACAAATATTGTATACAAAGTCCGAAATTATCGAAGAAAGCCTGCCCCGAAAGGGGCAGGCCAGGACTATCATTTAGGTTTGTAAGCGTCGTCGCCGAAAATGTGACCTTCGTCGTATCCTACTGCATCAAGCCACCAGTCGGGGTATCCAGCTGAAGAACCAACGTTCGGGATGTTGATGTATCCGTCTCTGTACTTGGTTATTAGATATTCGTTGAAATCCCAAACCTCCGCCATTACTCTGTCGGTAACGTCGGCAACGTAATCAGTAAGGAATTCCTTACATAGTTCTGGATCTGTTTCGTAAAGCTGTGCAGCTGCCGCTTCAATCGCTGGCTGTACTGCAAAGAGCTTTCCTTCTATCTTCTTCTGAAGTTCCTGAATCTCCGGATACATGTAACTCCACTTCAGTTCTGCCCAGTTGCCCATGAAGTTGAATGCCCAAGATGCGACATTATAGTCGAATTCCTGAAGGCTACCACTGTCATAAGCATAAGGAACGTCCGTTATTCCACAGTACATCGGCACAAGAATCGTTTCGTGAGGTGCAGCTGCTCCCCACCATACTACTCCACCGACAGGATCAGGAAGCCAGTCTCTCGACTGAGTGACGAAAACGTACTCACATCTGAAGATAGAAAGGGCTCTTTCCCAGCTTCCCTTTATTAGCTTACTGGAACCGGCATAGCGATTAGGATTGCCGAATGGACCTGCTGCAAGCCCTTCAGTAAGATCGAATTCTGTTCCTTCGTAGTGATCTCTGAAGAGATCAATAACATCTGCAACCGACAGTTTCTTGTCAGGTACGATAGAGAATGGGTAGTCTTTTGTAAAACTGTCTTCTACCCAGGGAGAAAGTCCAAGAGATGGAGAGACTCTGTCGAGAACTCTCCATGTTCTTCTCAGACTGTAGTAAGGCATAGAGTACTCGCCTGTACTAACAGTCGCCATCCAGTCGATAGGACCTGTGCTGGGATCGTACCAGCCGGCTTCTGTTGCAACATCGATAAGATTCGGCGAGAACATATTGTCAGGGCTTTCAGGATCGAGTTCTCTTATCCTGAACATGTTCGATTCTACGAAGACTTCTCCATCTGGAACCTTCTTCGCCGCCCAAAGTGCACTCTTCTTGTCTGGCGATGCACAGATTTCGAAGACCCAGGCTTCGTTTGGGTCTGTTACTGTCAGTGTTTCTCCCCAACCGTAGTAACCGTACTCAACGGCAAGCGCACCCATGAGTTCTATTGCTTCTCGGGCTGTGGTAGTTCTCTCCATTGCAACTCTCGAAAGAGCAGCAACATCGAAAATACAATCTGCACTTGGCTGCGCATAGACCTTCGCAGAACATGTACATTCACCGATTGCCAGCTGATGTTCATTGATTACGCCATAAACTGCATCAAAGTAGCCAAATGTGTGCTCGACCTGATCGATGTAACCCAGAGGCTCTGTTGCCGGAAGGTCTGGATCGTTGTAGGTCGGACCCATATCTGCACCGACATAACGTGGATATGGCTCGATGAAAGGATATACTGCTCTCTTTGCTCCCGCTTCATAATCTGCGGGTGGAACATAGACGTACCTGAAATCACAGAGGCCACAGTCAGCTGAATGGCTCGTCATTACTGAACCGTCAACAGACGCACCCTTAGTAACGATGATTGTGGTACATGCAAGGCCAATACTGACTATTGCAGCAGCCACAATCAGGACCAATAGGATCTTACGCAAATGAAACCCCTCCCAACTAGATTTTATTGGGGATATACCCCAGTTTAAGGTCGCTAGACCTCATCTATTTTCCTAACGAAATCAACCAAATATCTTTTCCGCCCTTGTTGCTTTCTACGTCTCCGTCAGATGATGTTGAATAACCACAGAAAATATGCTTTTCATCTGAACTGACACCCGAAAGAATTAGATCGTCTGCCGATCCACCTACCGATAATGATTCGACAAGCTCACCGTTTTCCTTTATTACAATTATCCACCCATCGTTCATACCTAGAGGATCTTTGACGTCAACATTCTGTGAAGTTGTGTGACCTGCAACAAGAAAGTGTCCGTTCCCGAATCGCTGAACCACGCGTGCTATATCTGTAAAGGTTCCTCCATAATTCTTCGCCCAGATTTCTTGCCCAGCTCTGTCTACTGTTACAACGTAGAAGTCTTTCCCTCCGAGTCCGCTGGAAAACATAGATACTCCAGCATCCTGTTCACCAACAATGATTATTGTGTCCTCAAAAATCATCACATCGTAACCATCTTCGAGATACATACCACCGTAACTCTTATAGGAAGAAAGGACTCCTTCATTATCGATGACCGCAAGTGCAGCCTGTTCGTTAACGTAATTACAGCTAATTCCTACGTCTTTGTAGGTCGTATAGCCTACAGCCAGTATCTCGCCTATGTCAGTAATCGTTAGCTTTCGAGCAAGATCTTCGTTGTTGTTTTCTCCATCTATTGTCCACTGCTTCAGAAGCTCTCCTGTAGAAGCGATCTCAATTATCCAGAAATCTTCTCCCCATACATGTCCTCGAACATCTCCATCTACCGATCTCGTGTAGCCTGCAACGACCACATTTCCCGAGGGCCTCTCAACAACATCGTAAGCATGGTCCTGGCCACTTCCCCCGAATGTCTTCTCCCAGAGTAGTTCACCTTCCGAGGAAAGCTTGATTATCCAGAAATCTCCAAGCTTGTTACTCACGGAAACATCGCCGTCTGATGATTCTGTCATGCCAACAACGATGAAGCCGCCGTCTCTTGTCTCAGCTATCGCTTCTGCAACATCAGAATCACTACCACCGAAAGTTCTAGACCACAACACTTCAAAAGAGCCGTCCATTTTCACTACGAGAAAATCCTCTTCCCCTTTTGAAGTCCCGAGATCTCCGGTAGTCGAAGTTGTATATCCTGCAATCAGAATACTTCCGTCTTTGAGCAAAACCAGACCGTTTGCAACGTCATCGCCTTCTCCTCCGTAAGCAATCGAATACTCAACACTAATCTCTGAAAATGTAAGTGCGCTTAACATAATAACGGCTAACAAAAATACTCTCTTCATTAATCCTCCTGTTAGTCACAGCACCTGCCGCCGCCGAAATCCCTTTCAAAGATTGAAACGAGATCTACAACAACTGGCAGCTCCACCAATATAGGGGTATCACTTTTCAGATATGGCAAGTATTGATCAGTGGGGCTCTCGGCTACTATAAGGACATCTAGAAACGGAACGATTGTTCGGACGAACTCTTCCTTTACGGGATCGTTTCCAATCCCTTCAACATCGATGTCTATTGCTAGAACCTTTCCTCCAGAGCTCTTCACTGAAGAGGCAAGCATCTCAATTCTAATGATATCTTCTGCTGATCCCCGTTCAGCGCCTCCAACAATGACAACAAGAGTACGATATGGAGTTCCGGTAACGTAGAATGGATGGAAAAATTCGTCGGGTAGCTCTCTCCCAATCCTGTATCCAGCACCAGAAGCGAGATCTTCGACTGTCGCAAACCGCGAATAGTCACGAGCAATCTGAAGACTGTCACAAAAATAGGTTATATTCTGAAGTTCTATGCTCTCGCCCCAAACTGTCATTAACAGAGGATCTTCAATAACGGGCAAAGGTTCGACTGTCAGAGAGCAAAGAATTGAACCAGCGAAAAGAATCAGCATAACCGTAGCAATTTTCAACAGTGCCATCCCCAAAATAAATAATAATCAGTCCAAGAACGGAAAACTCATTAAGTTAGGTTGTAAAACTTTCTTATAATCATTATAGCAAAGCCTTATGCCATTTTGCCCGCTTGCTCCAATCGATACACAAGTTTTAAATAGGAGGAAAAAGCTCTAGTTTCTGACTCCATGAGTGAGATTCCCTTTCAAAAAGACTTCCTGGCTCATTAAACACTTGCATCAACTTATTGACATGTCCCACATGGAACCACAGTCGCGGCTTAAGAATCGAGAAATCGACTTCAAATGAGTCTATAGTCATACGATATCAAGAACGCTTCAAGAAAAGAAGGGCGAAGATTACTCCGCCCTTCGATAGAACAATAGTACTATCTTCTGGTTGTATCTCCATAACCAACAGCTTCGAGCCACCAGGTTGGGTACCCTGCAGTAGAACCATTCACATAACCGTCGTTCAATGTGTAGATCAGTTCATCAGCGAGTTTCCACCATCTATCCACAACTCTATTAGCAAGACCGTTGCTGTAGTTCGTGATGAAATCAATCGCTGCTTCTGGACTGCTCTTGTAAAGTTCGAGCGCAACCTTTTCGATCAGTGGCTGATTCGTGAGGAACTCAGTTTCAAACTTCGTGTATTCCTCTTTGATAATCTCTATTGCGACATTGTATCTCAGATCGGCTAGGTTAGAGACGTGGTTGAATGCCCACCATGCAGAACTTCTGTCGAAGAAATTCCTTGCTCCCTGACTGAATGACTCGGGAACACTGGTAGCGCCAGCGTAGAAGGGAATGTATACAGTTGAATGAGGCGCATCTTCGCCAAACCATACCAGTCCACCGATTTCAGCAGGCATCCAGTTTCTTGCCTGTCCAACGATTACATAAGAACACCTGAACATGGAGATTGCTCTTTCCCAACCGTCGTAGTTGACACCTTCTGGCCTTTGACTGGAAGAGGTCGCATATCTGTTAGGATTGCCAAAAGGACCCGCGGCAAGACCAACCGTGAGATCGAATTCTGTTCCTTCATAATGATCGCGCTTGATCATCATAAGATCGTGAACAGAAACCTTCTTGTCTGGTTTGACTGACAGAGGGTATCTCTCTGCCCAGGGATCAAGCTCAAGTGATGGGGCTAGAAGATCCAGTACTCTCCACTCTCGTCTTGTGTTATAGAATGCATTCTTCGGCCCATAGGCTGCATAGAAGAGGAAAGTCCCTTCTCCGTCCCACAGTCCTAGATCGATAGCGGTTGAGTAGACATTTGGAGAGGCCATGAAGTAGTCGGTGTTCTCAAGATCGATTTCTCCAATCCTCGATCTGTTGGCGTGAACGAGAACATGATCGTCCGGAATTCTCTGTGCAACCCATACCGCTCCGGGTTCTTCGCTCCCAGGAGACCAGAAGGGTCCAGGACCACAGATCTCAAAGAGCCATGCCTCTTCTCCGTCGATAATTGTTAGTCCTTCGCCGCCATCGCCATATCCGTACTTCTCGGCTAGTTCTCCCATTACCTGTATAGCTTCCCTCGCCGTAGTGGCTCTCTGAAGACCGAGAACCTGCAACTGCTCGATTGTCATCCATCCCTGAGAGTTTCTAAGCGCTCTCTCACCACTCCAGGTTGTTTCTCCCATTATTACCTGGTTTTCGTTCATGAATGGATATCCTATGTGGAAGTAGGTGTACGTTACCGGTGCCTGAGGTATTTCTCCCACGTAAGATACAGTCCTTCCGGGAATACCCGCCTGACAGAGACCCTTGTAAATGCTTACGGTCTCGCCCTCTTCATGTACTCCACCGGGAATAATCTGAATTCTGGCATCGTAGCTGCCATCACAGGTGTGTGTGGTCATCGTTGAACCGTCAACCGATGCATCCTTTCCTACCAGGATAGAGGTGCATGCCATTGCGGTTACGCCAAATCCAACAAAAAGCACTAACAAAACAATAAGTACACGTCGCAATTCTTTCACTCCCCTTTCACAAAATGGGGGTCGGTCTATGACCGACCCGGAAAATATTCCAGAACTAACTTAAATCAAGGAAGCCTAAGAATCAAAGAGTCTGCTAGATCCCAATATGCTTCCTCTACCTCGATCATCAAGCTGGAAACGTAGCTAGTTAGGAATTCAACTGCCAGATCCCTATCGGTCTTGTAAAGCTCAAGTGCTGTAGCCTCAATTGCTGGCTGGACTTCGAAAATCCTTTCCTGAAGAGGTTTTCTGACAGCATCTACTCTCGGCATCATGTCCTGATACCTGACTCCGGATAACCTGTCGACAGTATAGAATGCCCAGAAAGCATCATCTCTGTTGATCTTGCTGTCCCCTCTGTTTATTGTGGTCCAAGATTCAGGAACGCTGGTCGTCGCACAGAATAGAGGAACAACAACTGCTTTGTGGGAATTTCCAAGACCAAACCACGAGACCGCACCAATCTCAGGTGGCAACCAGTCTCTCGTTTGGTTTATGAAGAAGCAGCTTGTACTCTGAACACCGATGTTCCTTACGCTCGGAATTCCAAGAAGATTTCTGAATTCACTTCCTGGCTGTGGCGATGCCAGCCCACTCTTCCTTATCTCGTCTCCGTATTCATATAACCAGGCTTCATTAGCTTCCATGTCACCAGGTGTACCAGTCATAACATCTCTGTAGAGCTCAATTATGTCATATACCGAAACCAGTTCATCAGGCTTCACAGAGAAAGGATAGTCATCAGTCTTGTCATAGGACCAGTTACCGGAAGGATTCAAAGTGCTGAAAATCCTCCAGAGCCTGGAACTCCACTTACCTTTGATGTTTCCGTAAACATACTTCCAGACAAACGGTTCACCACTAGCGGGATCATAAAGACCGAGTTCGATGGCTGTGTCGAGATAATTATCGGAGATATAGAAGTCTTCCTCTGGAACGGCCGGCGGTCTTTTTGTCTCAGGATCTATTTCTCCAATCATACTGTAGTTGACAACAGCCGAAATATGTTCATCGGGGACACGCTGGGCAGCCCATACGGCTCCTGGACCATCTCCTGGCTTCCAAAGAGGGCCTACCCCGTAAACTTCAAATACCCATGCCTCCTTGCCATCGGCTATTGTGATGCATTCCCCAAGATTGCAGGATTCGCGGTAACCATACTCTTCGGCAAGTTGCCCCATAAGCAATATAGCTTCCCTTGCAGTAGTACAACGTTGTAGTGCAAATGCCTGAAGCTGCTCAACAGTCATTATTGCTTCGGGACTATTCGCAGTTGCTCTTGCTCCTCCCAAGGTTGTCTCGCCCATAAGAAGTCCCTTTTCGTTGCCAAAAGGATACGATGTCAGGAAGTACTGGTAAGTATGCTCCACCTGCGGAATTTCGCCCAGTTTCTCGAGTGGCCTTCTATCCGCGTAAACTATCCATTCCCAAACAGGTGTCATGCTTCCCGGTTCATGGTCTGCTGCAGGCTGTATCAGAATCCTAGAATCATATGTCCCGTCAACTGTCTGCGAACAGATAACAGAACCATCAATTGTAGCCATCTTACCAGCAAGTATATCTGTGCAGGCAATCAGACTTGCGTAGAAAACTGACAGTACAAGAACAATCGTTACTAGTATCTTTCTCACCTAAAAACCCCTCCCTTTTGAGGAAAAAAACTCAACAATAATGATGCTTTACCGGTCATTCATAGTAAATCTTACTTGCACTTGCTTTAGATGGATCCTGGAAATAGAAGCCGGTACCGTTACTAACTACCTCGTCGTATCTCGGAACTCCTCCGACAAGTACCTCCTTTCCTGGATTGAAATCGCTCCATAGCTCGAGAACCATGAGAGTCGTGGAGCAGTGTCTGCCGACTCTCACATCGATTGGCCAACCTTTCTCGTCTATCTTCTCGTAAAGCAGACCGTACTTTCCGGCTGTCATAACAAATTCATCCTTACCTGTTAACAGAAGCGCCTCATCCGTGATTCCCCTAACCCTGTCCAGGAAAGGCTCGGGAGTCTCGAACAGAAGAGATATCGCGTCCGAATGATCCCCCACTTCTCTATGAGAGAGTCCGTGAAGGCTAGGAGGAGAGAACTCCATCCCGATCCTGAATTCCGAAGAAGTGAGAATCATGGAAGCCAGCCCCGCTATGTCTGCGGCCTTCTGATGAGCAACTATTGTGCTTATGACAGGGTACTCAAGCTCGGCCTCATGTAAGTCGATGAAAACGTCAACTCCTTCTTCCCTTATAAGATTCATGAAAGCGTAGTTAGTCTGTTCTGTGATCATTCCGTTCTCCCTGCCTGGCCATGTTCTGTTGAAGTTACGAATGTCCATGTAGGCAAGAAGCTGACCACTTGGATAGTGGACGTACGTCTCGGGATCCGGCCACGAATCGAGAGGGCTTGTCCATCTGTCTCCCATTCGGTATTTGCTCTCTCCCCAGGGTGTTTCGATCGTGTAATACATGGGATATGCGTCCCCCGGTCTGGTAACTCGTGATCCACTCTGGTTTGCAGTTATGGCTACGATCAGCCTTCCCTTGCTTGGCATGGCGTTCTCGACTAATATCTTTGCGGCTAGATTCGTCGCTGGTTCCTCTGGATGAGATCTACCAATCACAAGTGCCGTTCCACCGGGTACACCACTATCGATTATGTAGATATTGGTGTCGTTTATGGTGCCTTTCAAGGGCGCAAAATAGTCACCAAGAGTCTTCACATTGGTTACCCCCGGTCCAATTACAACTGGCTCCCGGAAGTTTCTGTGGTTGTAGAACTCGATCCCCGCAATAATAAGGGCAATCCCGACCAATGCAGTTGAAACTATTTTGACAATCATCAGGTTTCTGTCAGTCATACCAGCACCCCCTACTTGATTCTCAGGATTCGCAGGATGAATGGCATTAACATGACAGAAAAGAGGATTGCCTCCTGAAAATTCTTGGTCTTGATCAGGTTTCTAGCTATAACGAAAACTACAAAAGCGATTATCAAGTAGTAACAGACACTGATTATTGTATAAAGAACAGCCATTAACAACACTTCCTTTCGGCCATGACATCACCCGCCAACCAAGAAGGAAAGTTCATTACTGAAGATCAAGAACAGTGTAGTGATCAGCAGAATAAACCCCATTGGAACAAGCGAAGTCTTCAAGAAATCCTTATAGTAGTGACCCTTGAACTTGAGCTCCATAACCGTTGCCCTTCCAACAACTGCAGTAGGGGGAAGAATATCTCCCACTGGCCACATTACTGCCATTGCAGAAAGAGCGATTATTGCGTCCATACCTTTCATGTTGAACAAAAGTATAAGGGGAACTCCGAGAAGCGGTGCAACCGCGTATTGGAGCAACCCTTCAGAAACAGGCAATATTAGCCAGAGTGCAGCAAACAGAACCCACATAGGCAGTGTCACTACGGCCAGAGAGATCAACCCTCTTGCGCCACTCAAAGCCATTATCTGTATCAAAATACCCACAACTATCATGATTCCTACAAGAGGGATCAAAGTGTTTATAGTGTTTGTCGCTATTTTTAGAATCTCCAACTTCTTGGGACTGAGGAGAATCGCAAATACAGATGCTACAACGAACATGAAAGGCAACCCCAGCGTAGGAATTGAGTGGGGCCATATCCGTCCCGCCATGATCAAGAATATTAGGACCACGAAGGGAATTCCTACCCTTATCCAGTTCATCTTCGCAGGCGGTTCAGGCAGCTCCTTCAAAGCTTCTCCTAACTCTACAGGCTTGCCCTTTCCTCCCAAGAAGAACATCGCAAACAGAGACCCCGCAAGCGACAGGACAAGGAGCGGAATGAAGAAGCCTACATAAGGCATGTTAGAACCTGCGGCTGCCATCATCGCCCAGAGGTTAACAGGAGGTGCGGCGGCACTCATTGCAGCACAAACGAAAATTATCGCTGCTACTCGTTTCTCAGATATTCCCATGTAGGTGAGAACTGTCCCAACCAGCGTACCGACCGTGAGCACTGTGGTAGCACCAGAACCAGTCAAAGCACCGGGAATTAACAGGAGAAGAGTCAGGAAGAAAAGGCAGAGCGCTCTGCTCTTGTGGAAGGCAGTAACTATACGCCTTACCAGAAAGGCGACTCCCCCGGACTCCTTTATCAGATTCATGAAGAAAGTAGCAGTGATAAAGATCAAACAGACATCAAGATAAGTGAAAGAGCCTTCAACCAGATGACGAACGGGAATAGCTCCACCAGAATGTACAATGGCCGCTGCGATTGCAGCAACTAACATCGAGAGTTCAACACTAAGTTTAAGTGCCTTTGCAATCCCGAAAGAGACGGCAATTACGGCAAGTATTAGACCAGCGTGGAAGTACACCAGGACACTCCCCCTTCAGAACCGACCATGAGGTCGATTGCAAAATGATTCATTGTTTCACTCCGACTCAAACAGCTCTTTTAGAGCGGGACCGATGTCCAACGATTCCTTCACCTTGATCAGAGGTATTCCATTCTTTTCAGAGTAGTTCGTGAAGAAACCATCTGAATCGCTGTCAGCGATGACAAGAATCAAATCGGATTTTGGAATGACTGTATTTATCGACCTTTCGTCAGTAGAATCTACACGGCGCGCCATCCCCTCAATGTGTGCACCAATAATTGTCATTCCGAGTTCTTTAGCCTTAGAAATAAGAGCTTCAACCCTTTTAACCTCGAAATTCATATCAATACCGGCGGCTCCCATTCCTTTGAGGCTCGTTCCTGTGGTTATAACCAATGTCTTTGGAGCATTTTCTCCTGCCGCCATCTCGGAAAGCTGTTCGGCAGTCAAGAGATCCTCCTGAACACAGGCGATCTGGCTTCTTGTACACACCAGTCTGAACATCAAAGCACCCGGACTCTGCCCCATAGTGGTTACAACCATAGGTGGCTGAACGACCGGCATCTCAGTCTCCACTGAGAAAAGGGCAGAGCACGGCAAAACTAAAATCAGCATTACTAGAAATCCCAGGATAATCTTTCTCACAAAAAACACCCTCCTTTTAAAACTATTGAACTAATATACAGACTACCCATTCTGGCAAATAATAGACCCAAAACGATACTCTTGAAGGCTGCCGAAGAATATAGAAACAAACAATAAAATAAGTACGTAATCCTTATCGTTTACAAACTTATTCTACCATCTCTTCAATCTCTGACAAACCATGATCTGTCAAGATGATCTCCAATGTAGCGCAACTACGTTCGATTATCACTTCATAGTTAATTGATGTGTGATAAGCCAATCGGCAAATGCATTCTTGTTTAATTCTCTGCTTTCATTAGCTTTCGATCCAGTTAATTACCCGCATTGTTATGTTTATGGAAATTCTGCAGACTCATCTCATGCGTGCTACCATGGAAACCAAAAATCTCTTTCTGGAGGGTTTTGATGAAGAGCTGGAGGGTCTGGGAAGGTTACGAATACATCATGTTGAAACCAGGCGAGTTGAAGGGCATAAGGGATGCCATAAGATATTATGACCCGAAAGGAAAACTTGTCGCGGTACAGGTACTACGAAAAACAAGCGAACTGGGGCAGATGAAGATTACATAATCATCCTTTAATGCAGGTTCCCATATTCATATCCTGAACAATTATCAGTCCCATAGAATACATAACCAGGCATAAAACGAAATACAGCCCAATAGGGATTAGTACTCTCAAGACTCTATTCGAGGTTCTGGAATTCAGTTTTTCTACTAAGAAATTGACTGAGAGAATTATAGCCAAAACAAGAGTGTACTCGACTCCAAATAAGAAGAACGGTAAATCGTTTATCTGGTTAACACTGAAATAGGCTTGACCAACTTTCTCCCAGAAAGGCCATGGTGTGAACATCAAATGGCTGATAAGATAGACCGCCCACGTTCCAAACACAATCGGCAAACTCTTTGAGGTCTTCAGATAGTATTTCGAAAAGAGATAGGCGCCTATAACTATTCCCGAAAGATGCACAACGTCATAAACTATCTGGAGCATGTATACATGGTCAGAAAGATCGAGAGTTGAGAGTGCCGCAACAAGAGAGATTCCCATTGTCGCCATTGCCCCCTGTTTTGCCCACTCCCACCCAAACAACAGAGCCAACCAACCAATCAAGAATACTAGATAACATAGATAGATCAGATTATGTAAGTTGTTCGTCGAAAAATAAGTAATCCCGCCGTCAGAAGTGTGCTCGTATTTCATATCAAGAAGATCGAGATCGAAATGCTGGTTTGGTCCACTGTAACCGCAATCTCGCCACTCGTAAAGCCACCCATCCCAAGTTAAGTAGAAGATAAGAATTAGAATCCACAAAACCATGAAAAAAAAACCGAGCCTTCTCTCAAATATGTTTTGGTTTAGCTTCATAATAACTCCCGCCGAAAAGACTAAAGATAATCCTGATTTTATCATGATAGAATGCATAATAGAATTCATCCATTGGAGTGGTTTTCTTGTCTCTTGACTGGATAGATGTGACAGACATTGACATCAAGACTCTTCTGTTGTTGGAAAAGCACAATATTTCTCATCTTGAAAGAAACCATTCAGATCAAAGATCGCTTGCAGTGGTTCTGAAGGCCAATCCAGAAATTCTATGGTATTTCAAGATGATTCTGCCTGAGAGGGCTGAGACATTCAAAAGAATGGTAGAAAACGTCTCGGAAGACCTTTCTCGAGAAGAGATCAGAAAAGCAGAATTGGAGTTGCTGAAGAATGTGAATGACTGGATAGTGTACGCCGTTGATCCGTCGGTGTACGACTCTCTCGAATTCACGAAGTGGGATAACAGATTATTGACTGACTTAGTTAGCTTTAGAGGCAAGAGAGTCGTCGATTTGGGTGCGGGTAGCGGCAGACTGTCATTCTTTGCGGCGAGCGAGGGCGCATCAGTCGTTTATGCCGTTGAGCCAATGAGAACTCTGAGGGAGTACCTGAAGACAAGGGCAAGAGCGAAAGGATTAAGTGACTTCTATGTTGTGGATGGCTTAACAGAGGATATTCCCTTTGAGAGAGATTTCGCAGATGTTGTTATTTCCGGTCATGTCTTTGGTGACTTCATGGAGAAGGAATTCAGTGAAATGTATAGGGTAACAAAACCGGAGGGCGAAATCGTTCTGTTTCCGAGTAATAGAGATTCAGACGATCGTATTCACTCTTTTCTTCTCGAGAAGGGATTTGAATGGGGCAGATTCAAAGAACCTGGTGCGGGCCTTGTGAGATGGTACCTATTTAAGGTGAACAAGATATTACCTTAAGGATTTGTCTCTGAAAAACTCCCAGATCATTTCGCTGGCTTTTATTGTGGCCTCAGACGAGCTGTTGAGAGCATCTAGTCCTTTTTCTCTCCCCGGCCAGGTGTGATCACCGTCAGTTATCATATAGAAATGGACAAGACTCCTCTCGTCTTTCCCGGTGTATTCTTTCAGTATGACCAGTCCATTTTCATGCTGTGTCTCCTGTACGGTACTTGCTCCCATCTTGGTTGCCCAGAATTCCACAGATTCTTCTACCGGGGGAAAATACATTCCGTTGGCTTCGGAGCTGCTCGAAAAACCTCCCTCAAAGGGTATTATTGGGTCTTTCATCCCATGGAACACTATCAGCGGAACTCCTCTATCCGGAGGATGTATCATAACTATGGAATTTTCATCGGTTCCACCTGCCGGAGAAGAAGAGACAATTGCGCATGCTGCAAATAGCTCAGGATAGCATGATACAAGCCGATAGGCGAGCATACCCCCATTAGAAAGACCGACAAGATAGACTCTGGTCTCGTCAACGGGATAACTGTTAATTATTTCGACAATAAGCTCGTAAATGTACGAAACATCATCAACATTGTTCTCCATAGCATATCCACAACAGAAACCTGAGTTCCAGCTCAAGAAAACGCTGTTCAAAGGGCCTGTTCCCTCAGGATAGACTGACATGAAACCCTCTTTATCAGCAACTTCCGTTATTCCGTAAGTGTTCTTTGTGTAATTGCCATTGCCAAAGAGGCCATGAAAGACAAGAACTACCGGCAACTTCTCATCTTTGATTTCCGGAGGTAGATGAATTATGGTTTGTCTCGTTCTGCCGTCATGCTCTATCGTCATAACCTCATCTACTCCCTTTTTCGTGCCACTGACGAGGGAGAATCCCATGGCCAGAAGAGTGCCGATTATCATCATTGTCTTGAACACTTAGCTACCCCCCGTTCACCTTTTAATTACAACAGTTGATAACATTTCAATACTAACATTTGTTAAGCCAGAACAATTCCTCAGTCTCTCCAGAAAATCAAACACGTTGTCTGAACAAATCCTCTTCATAACTCTTACTAAACGGCATTCAAAAAGCGAAAGCCTCTCCCTTGCGTAATTTGTCGAGCGAATTTCCATAGCCTGAAACAGTTAGTTCGAAGCTGTATTAAGCTTGCCGAAGGATGGATCTCTGAGGTTAAGAAGGACTATGTCTCCGTCCGATAGAAATGATACGGGAATCTGACTAAAAAATGTAGTGGTGACGTATCTACCCATAAAAGTCGGAAAGAGACCGAGGATAGAGATGCACGAAGCCGCAACTTCCCCTGCCGCCCCTGAAACAAGCTTGAGCGAGCGTTCTTCGAGATCAAAAACCTCAGAACTGGCATCTGTACTTCCTGATACCCCTTTCAGAAAGAAATCCCTAACATCGCTTTCGAAGACGTAATTCTGTCTGGACCAGATCCGGCAGTGACGAATCTTCTTTAACTTATCCCGCAGCCCTACCGGTGAAGAGATTGTCGAACCATCCATTACTTTCAGAGTGCCGAAGAGACTCTTCACAAACTCATTTAACCGGCTAATCGCCTCCCCCTCTCCCAGCGCTTCTGCAGTCACCGTATAATATCCTGTCAGTCCATTCAGTATTATGTTACCCTTGCCGGCGAGATCACTTATGTGCTCCAAAGCAGCAAGACCTTGAAAACCGTATCCCCCGACATGTATCTTCAAAGCGTCACTCCGTTCAAGTCACATCCGAGCGTTTCTTCATACGATTCATTCATGATATCAATAAAGGATGAGAAATCCATCAAATCTATACTCCTGGTCATAACGGGAGAGATCAAAACATCTGCAGCAGCTATTTCTCTCTGCAAAATCAAATCGGCTCTGTATTCATCCATCACTCCCAATATTGAATTCGAAGTATTGAAGTAACCCTATTCGATGAAGAAAGATCTACGGCAACTAAGAAAGTACTATTCGCCTCTCTTGCGACGCTTACAGGAAGATTGTTCGGGATACCGCCATCGGCAAGTGTTAGGTCTCCTTTCTTTTCAGGTTTGAATAATCCTGGAATAGCCATTGATACTCTAAGAGCTTCATATATACTTCCATGATTGTGGATGCAAAGTTCAGCGGAATCCATGATTGTAGATGTACAAATAAAGGGGATCTTTGTATCGGTGAACCTGTACCCCCAAGCGCTTCCTAAGAAGTCTGACGTATCTCCTGGAGGGAAGAACTTCTCTAAAAGTGTTCACATATGAACACACGATCGCACTTAAGATCGGCAAGTGCGTTCTTGCCACTGATTTCGTTAATGAGAACCATCTGGCCGCCTTTCTGCAGGTCCTCAACGTAATTTTCCAGAGGCTATTTGAATCAGCCAATATTGCATATCCCGCCCCGACTAGAGCATCAATCCTTACTCCAACTATGAGGTCGGGAATGAAACCCTTCTCTTCAAGCGCACGAATAACCCCAACGGAGCTGCACCTTTTGCTCCTCCACCTCCCAGAACCAATGCTCTTTTCATTTCGACACCTCTAAGTAAAAACCACCTATGAAACACCGTTTCATTGTTCATATATTGTTGGCCGTACGCAACTTCCAGAATTGTTCCAGCTCAGTCAGAATCTAATAAGCGCCGCTACAAAGTAGATTACTGGCGCACGAATCTCTACTCACTCCTCCTTTAGCCAGGGTTTTAAGTTCACGGGGAGAAGCTCTTTCTATCAATATCGCCGTCCCATCTTCGAAAATCCAGCGCTGTCGATTCCCTTCAAAAACTGACTGCATACCTGTATCCGGCGCAACAATGACTCAATTCTTGCCACTATCTATTCCAGTACCACATCTGCCAATCGCTTAAAATGAGCCTCCCTGAACCAAAACAGGCGTACCTGACCTCATTTGCTTATCTTCAGAAGGGCCGCCAGAGAGTATAGCGGGTTTTTCTCGGTTATCCTGTCAAGTTCTCCGATAATCTCGTCTCTCGAGGTTTCTCTTATGGGTATGCCGCTTTCCAAAGAAATCGCAGAGGCTACACCAATAACCTGTCCCATGCCTGCTGACGTCAGCATTATTCTACCGGCGCTTTGCCCTTCAAAATCACTTGAGAAACATCTGCCTGCCATATTTAGATTGTCTAAGTCGCTGCTGATGAGTGTTCCTAAAGGTATCTCATAATAGTCAGAATATGAAGGTACTCTGCCTTTGACTTCCGGAGTAATCTTCTGAGTTTCAGGGGAATGGACATCTATTCCATATGTTGCTTTGGCGACACTGTCATAGAACTTCCTATGCAATCTAAAGTCTTCTCCAGTGAAGATATAAAGTCCCCTCACTCTTCTGCTCTCTCGAATTCCAATATCGCCTGCAATCTTCTCAATTCTTGACTTTTCAAATCCCCGAACGTACTTCCTAGAAAAGGCTACAAGTTGGTCGATCTGCTCAGAACATTCGAAGACCGATTTGCTCAATTCGAAAGGATTGACAGGACCTTTACCGAACGAGTGAGTTGTGTTGACGGATACTCTGTCTTCCCCGGGAAGTTCAATGAAGAAAAAGTAGTCGTGAAGATTGTTAAGTCCACTCTTTCTAGCCTTTTCGATCTCTTCAAAGTAGCCCGCAACTGAAAGAGGCTTCGAATCTGGTGTCACCCATTTGAAGAAGTTGCTTCTTCTACGACTGACGTCCTCCCTAATTCTCTCGAAGTTGATGTTACTCATAGTAAACATAAGTGTTGAGGCCTGATTTGCCCCATCAGTATCACCGGAGAAGAGCGTAGCTCCTGCCATTTGGCCTAGTGAGGCGTCACCCGTAGAATCAAGAAACATCTTTGCTATTGCAGTGAACTCCGCACCTGAAGAGGAAATGAAGCTAACTTCTTTAACTGTTCGCTCGGAAGAGGAAACTCTTGTCGGAAGTGAATGAAGTACAAGTCAAACTCCAGCCTATCACAGCTTTTCCAGAAAGATGATCTTCAGAATCTCTGAATCGAAGGCGTTTCTAAGGATTCCCCCACGCTCATGCAGGAACCAGGATTTCGCCAAAAAACCTCCCCTAATAGCACCGGTACCAGCGAACGACGATTCTCCGATACCAGAATGAGGACCAAATCATTTTGCTGTTCTTTAGTAACGTCTTCCAATCTTCATAGCTTTGTCTGTTTGTCCCGTTCGCATTCAATTACTCAACGCAGAACCTATTGACGAGTCTCTTATTTCCAATTCCGACTCCAAGAGTCTCCACATTGCTTTCTCTTGATCTTCCTTCTCTTTAGTAGAGACCGTCTTGAACCTCTTCATATTAACATCAGCGGCAGCTAGATGCTTTCTGAAAGGAGAACCCAAAACTCTAACAATTCTCTTTATCTTTTCTCAAGACTTGCACGCAAATTGAGGTATCTTTCTTGACGGGTCCCTCGACCATTCAAAGTGATTAGAACCAACACAGGTCTTGGCTTTCTTTGATCTGGGAGAGAGACGTATAATTATCTGGTCTCAATCATTCTTTCTCTAATTCTCACTTCAGTTTCTGCCAAATTCTACGGGGGGCGATTCAGAAACGTGTTGTCACGCTAGCACTTGTATTGACGACACTTCTTGTGTTCTCTGGATGTTACGTGGTTTTGAAATGTGTTGACTTTGGGGAATTCACTGTTCGAGCATAATATCATAATGATGACGTCTTTTCTGAACTGACAACACGGATGGTTATGAAAAAACCCTTCTTCTGGTTCAATGGAACTCCCACTCCAAACGGAGTAATGACCGTTACAAATGCAGGTATGGCGGGACACTCGGGAAAGGATATCAAAAAGGATATGAATATGAACAACGTCACGATCTCCTTCAAGTTCCCTGTCAATCCAACCGGCCTTATTCTCTACTATGGAGAGTACGGTGGAAACATAAATGTGGAAATAAACGGGGTTCTCGAAAACGTACAGGACTTCTCTGACATCGATGGAAAAGTAATAGGCGGAGTGAATGTAACTCTGACAAGCGTAAGCGGCCCCAAGGGAGTACTGAATCTTCAGGGAATGATCACATCTTTTTCGATAGGAGGTCAGGAACTCTGGATAGACCACATTTGTCCGAGAAAATAGAGTTATCGAAGCTCCACACTTCTGATGCCCCTTAATCTCGACAAACCAACCATAAGATTCTTGATTTTTATAGCATCGCTTTTGCTTATCTCAATTAGCAATGTGAGGTTTTCTTCATCGTCTTCAACTTCCATAGATTCTACTGTCAATCCATTGTCCTTGAACCATTCTGAGATTCTTCTGGACATTTCCTCAGTATTACTCGCAACTATTAGGATTCTCGGCAGATTTCTTCCGCCGGTGAAAAGCTCTATCCTCTTCAGAAAAAGCACGATCATTATTGCGAATACGGTCACTACGGTGGACAATAGATATTCACCGCTTCCGAATCCCATGCCAACCGCTGCAGTTACCCAAAGCGTTGCTGCCGTTGTAAGACCCTTGACCGAAAAACCCTTTTTCAGGATCGTTCCCGCTCCCAAAAATCCTATTCCAGAGACAATTTGAGCCGCAACTCGGCCAGGGTCACCGTGTTCTGCGGTTACAAATACTGTTGTAGAAAGCACCGTAATGAAAGCAGCACCAACACAGATGAGAGAGTGTGTCCTGAGTCCTGCCGGCTTGTATATTCTCTCTCTTGTCACTCCTATCATCGCTCCTGCAACAAGAGCACAGAATAGCCTCAAACACAGATCCAAATATTCCAATTTTCAACCCTCCCTTAAGTTACGATTATAACCTTTCCCTCCGATAAGTAAACACAAGAGAACAACATTTCTACACCAATCGACATTGTTTCGACTTCTCGTATGATCTCTTCCATCAGGCTAAAACGCTAGATCATATCTGCGTTTTCATGAGTTACCGAAGTCGGAATGTGATTCTTCCTTTAGGGCCACTTTCCAAGAGTAACGTAATGCTCTCTTCACTTCCAAAATGCTATTATTGGTTGGAAGGAGTGATAGATGTGCTGATTCCCGTAATCCTCGCAGCCGGAAAGGGGAGAAGACTGAAGTCGGAAGTCCCTAAGCCCCTGGTCAAAGTGAAAGGCAAGCCGATGATCGTTCACATCCTAAGAAAGGTTTTTTCAGTATGCGATAGCGTCAATTCAATAGTAGTAATAAATCCGGACTTCGAAAGCGATTTTCGGAATGTGCTCGATAGCAATACCATACTTGCATATCAAGATTCGCCTAAGGGAACTGCAGATGCGCTGAAAAGAGCACTTCACTTGGTCCCGGAAGGTTCTGAGATTCTGGTGATGTATTCTGATCTCATTCTGATCACGGAAGATTCCCTTAAGGCCCTTGCTGAACTCCATAAGAGTAATTGCTGTGATATAACATTTCTTTCCGGAGTAACCGAAACCAAATTTCCATATGCTCTTGTTGAGCGTGACGAATACGGTAAGGTAATCTCCTTCAAGGAAAAAAAGATTCCTGACTTCCCGCCTCCCTGGGAGTTCTACATTGGACCAATAATTCTGAGAAAAGATGTGGTCGAAGAATATATCGACAATCTGATACCAAATAAGGATACCGGAGAAATTTACATTTCCGATATTGTGTCTCTATCGTTGATTGAACATAAGTCTGTATGCGGCTTTGTAACCGAGAATCAAGAGGAATTCTTGGGGGTTAACACTCCTGAGGATCTTGAAATTGCAGAAAAACTTCTCTCCGACTGAACCTTTTTCTCAAGGGTGAAGTCTCATTACCAGAGACCAGAGAAACCACAGGCACAACCCCTTTAAAATGTAAGGCAAACGAAGGCGACATGGATTACCCCTGAGTTACAAAGACCGGGACAGAGTCCCGGTCTTTCCTTGTAGCGACAATCCGGATCAATACTTGTCTAGATCAGTGAACTGATCCCATTCTTCAAGATGGCTGAACTCTGGCGATTCGGTCCAGTCAAGGCCCTTTCTGATAAAGTCCATTAGATTCTCAAGAATTATCTGATGCTTGTTTTCCTCGGCTGCCAGTTTAAGAAGTATCTCCTTCTCAGATAACTCGTTTGTTAGTCTTGCCTGATCAAGATAGAGTTTGATGCTTTCCTTTTCCATCTCTACCGCATGCTCGTATGCATCAAGATTCGTTGCATCGATTTCGAAACACTTCTCATCCTTAAGCATCTCCGAGAACATATTCCTGGTAGTCTTGAAAGTGTATGTTCCCTTATACCTGTAGTTTCTGTCCTCAAAACCCCTTATTATCTCATAGTGCCTCTGCTCATCTTCCGCAAGCATCTCGAATAGCTTCTTCAACTGCTCGTCTTTAGCGCATTCTGCCTGTTTTGCGTAATAAGCCTTGCCGTCCTTTTCCAACTTAAGGGCATAATCGATAGCGTTCATCTAAAACCTCCTTTGGAGAATCGCAAAAACAGAAAACCATCCGATTCTGACAAAAAGCGGGCGGCGGTGAACCACCCGCAGAATTCACATTGAATCAATCAGAGGCAAGTCTCTTGTATGTTTCATACCTTTCTTTAGCGTCTTTCTCAGCCTTCTCGAACAATTCATCGGCAATATCGGGGAACGTCGATTTAAGAGCGCTGTATCTCACTTCACCCATCAAGAAGTCGACAAACGACTCTTTTGGTTCCTTCGAGTCAAGAATGAAGGGACTCTTACCCTGTTCCTTCAGAAGAGGATTGTATCTGTAAAGATGCCAGTAGCCTGAAGCAACAGCTCTCTTTTCCTGCTCTTGAGTTTTTCCCATTCCGATCTTTATTCCGTGGTTTATACATGGTGAATATGCAATGATTAGAGACGGTCCAGGATATTTCTCAGCCTCAGTGATCGCTTTGATCACCTGATTCTTGTCTGCTCCCATTGCGACCTGGGCCACATAAACATATCCATACGTCATTGCCATCCTGCCTAGATCCTTCTTCTTCGTTCTCTTTCCAGAAGCTGCAAACTTCGCTACAGCAGCTCTAGGCGTAGACTTGGAAGATTGACCACCGGTGTTTGAGTATACTTCGGTATCAAATAGAAGAACATTGACATCTTCCCCTGAAGCAAGTACATGATCAAGACCGCCGTAACCGATATCGTAGCCCCAGCCGTCTCCACCGAATACCCACACGGATTTCTTAATTAATAGATCCTTTCTTTCCTCAATTTGCTTCAAAAGAGCGTTGACTCTCTCGTTTCTTGATCCCTTTGATATCACATTGAGAATGCCAAGAGTAGCTGCCTTTGAGGCTTTTGCATCGTACATTCCTTCAAGCCAAGCCTTGAAAGGCGTCTTCATGTCCTCGGGAATATCCTGCTTCAGAAGCTCTTCCATTATACCGGCAAGCTTACTTCTGCCGTGCTTGACCGCCATCGCCATCCCAAATCCATATTCGGCATTGTCTTCGAACAGAGAATTCGCCCACGCCGGCCCTTTGCCGTTGCTATTCTTGCAGTAAGGAGTTGCAGGAGCCGAGGCTCCCCAGATTGAGGAACAACCGGTCGCGTTGGCTATAAGCATTCTATCTCCAAATAGCTGTGTAACAAGCTTGGCATAAGGTGTTTCACCACAGCCTGCACAAGCCCCTGAGAACTCGAGGAGAGGCTTGGAGAACTGGCTCCCTTTGAGTGTCTCAACATTCATGACATCCTTCTTCTCAGAAACTGCTGTAGCAAATTCCCAGTTTGGTACTTCTTTCTCTGTCTGCGTATCAAGAGGTTTCATGACTAGAGCCTTATTTGGAGACGGACAGATATCTGCACAGTTACCGCAACCCGTGCAGTCTAGCGGCGAAACCTGAATCCTGTACTTCAGCCCCTCGAAAGTCTTTCCACCCATTGCTTTCTTAGCTTCGAAGGTTGCAGGAGCCCTATTTTCCTCTTCTTCGTTTATCAAGAACGGCCTGATCGCTGCATGTGGGCAGACATAGGAGCATTGATTACACTGAATACAGTTGTCGATCTGCCATTCCGGAATCATGACCGCAATGCCTCGCTTCTCATATGCGGACGTCCCATTTGGGAACTCTCCGTTTTCTCTACCAACAAAGGCAGATACGGGCAATTTGTCTCCCTGTTGCCTGTTCATGACATCTGCGATGTTTCTCACGAACTCAGGTCTTCCAGATTCTTCTTCTTTAACTTCTTCTTTCGCACTCTTCCAGGATTCTGGAATCTCTATCTTCTTCAATGCCTCAATACCGCTATCTACTGCCTTGTAGTTCATCTGTACTACCTTCTCACCTTTCGTGCCGTAAGACTTCACGATCGCGTCCTTTAGATACTTAACTGCGTCTTCTATAGGTACGACATTTGCCAGTTTAAAGAATGCCGACTGCATTATCGTATTTATCCTCGTGCCAAGCCCAATCTCCATTGCAATCTTAGTGGCATCGATGCTGTAGAATTTGATCTCGTTTTCGACAAGGTATTTCTTCATACCGGCAGGAAGATGCTTGTCAAGCTCCTCGAAATCCCAGCTAGTGTTAAGAACGAAAATGCCGCCCTTTTTGAGTCCTTCAAGCAATTCATATTGATACACATAGGACTGTTTGTGGCAAGCAACATAATCTGCCTCATCTATAAGGTAGGTGGATTTGATTGGCTTCTTGCCGAATCTAAGATGCGATATCGTAACGCCTCCAGACTTCTTCGAATCGTATGCAAAGTAACCCTGGGCATACATATCGGTATGATCGCCGATTATCTTTATTGCATCTTTGTTAGCTCCGACAGTCCCATCGGAACCCAAACCCCAGAATTTGCAGCGAATAGTGCTTTCTGGAGCGGTATTTATTCTCTCTTTGATCTCCAGAGAAGTGTTGGTAACATCGTCTACGATACCTATCGTGAAGTGGTTTTTCGGTGTCGAGAGCTTCAGATTGTCGTAAACTGCCTTTATCTGAGAAGGAGTTGTGTCCTTGGAACCGAGTCCGTATCTTCCCCCATAAACCTCGGGAGCGCTCTTTTCACCATAGAAGAGAGTCTTCACATCTTCATATAGTGGCTCTCCAAGAGAACCCGGCTCTTTAGTTCTGTCGAGAACTGCTATTCTCTTGACTGATTTCGGGAAAACATCATAGAAGTGTTTTGCAGAGAACGGTCTGTAGAGATGAACCTTGATGACTCCTACCTTTTCACCCTTCTTCATCAGGTAATCAATGGTCTCCTCTATCGTATCGGTGACAGAACCCATAGCGATAATAACGTTTTCTGCATTGGGGTCACCATAGTAGACAAAAGGCTTGTAATCTCTGCCTGTGATCTTCGAAATCTCTTCCATGTAATCGGCCACAATATCAGGAACAGCGTCATAGAATCTATTTGATGATTCCTTCGCCTGGAAGAAAATATCGGGATTCTGGGCCGTCCCCATCGTCTTGGGGTGATCTGGATTGAGAGCCCTGTCTTTGAACTCCTTTAGCGCTCCATAATCGAGAAGTCGCTTAAGGTCCTCATAATCCATAACCTCAATCTTCTGAACTTCACTGGAAGTTCTGAATCCATCAAAGAAATGAAGGAAAGGAACTCTCGACTTGATTGCAGAAAGATGTGCCACAGAGCCAATGTCCATGACTTCCTGAACACTTCCTGAAGCCAGCAAAGCAAATCCTGTCTGTCTCGTAGCCATTACATCAGAATGATCACCGAAAATCGAAAGCGCGTGACCGGCAACTGCTCTAGCACTGACGTGGAATACACCGGGCAAGAGTTCTCCAGCAATCTTATACATGTTCGGGACCATTAGCAACAATCCCTGTGACGCCGTAAAAGTAGTCGTCAGAGCTCCAGCAACAAGCGAACCGTGAACCGCACCGGCCGCTCCGGCTTCAGACTGCATTTCTATAACGTCAACCGGCTGCCCAAAGATATTCTTCATTCCATTTGCTGCCCAAGCATCTGCAAGCTCCGCCATAGATGACGAAGGCGTAATGGGGTAAATAGCCGCAACTTCCGTAAAAGCATAAGCAACATGGGCGGCAGCGGTATTACCGTCCATGGTTTTCATTACTCGTGCCATCCTAAACCTCCTGTAATCCTGAAATTGATCTCATATCTATTGGAAAACATAAAATTATATTCTGCGGCAAACACATAGAATATCAAGCAAGAAATCTGGCTGCTCATTAACATTATAGAACATCTTTTCGCTGCTTACACAGATGTATCTTTTCGATTTGACAAATCAAAGATAATCTCTGTAATGTGATGGTAACAGTCATTTAGGAAAGACACAAGGTGCGATTGCCGTCTGAAGATAAGAGTTGGTCTCCTGAAGAAGGTCTCATTTGACCAAAGGTTTTATAGATCATTTCGTGTTGCTTCCAAGAAAATTATCGCCCTTCGGCATTTCACCGTTAAACTTCAGGGATTACACAAAGCGAGTGCAACTGCTGAAGATGAACTAGTTCAGATCGGTTGTCTGAAGCCACGCAATGATATCGTTTCTTTCTGAACAGTCTGGAAGCATTTCAATCGCTTTCATTATGGCAACTCTGGAAAACTCAACTCTGATTAGCTCTCGTTTCAGTTGTTCAATGAAATCCACATCCATCGAGTCTGAATAAACTATCACGTCGGATATAATTCCCTTCTTCGATGTAAAAAGCAGCTCGATACCTCCCCAGGAAAACCTATTGCCAATTTTGAAATTGAATTCCGGACTCTTTCCCAATAGCCATTCCTTAGAAGAATACTTTCCGTAAAGCGACTTCACATCGAGTGACTTCCTTAGTTCGTCAAAATCCAAGACTTCGTGTATTCTGCCGTATTCTTCAGCGAACCCCATATACATTGCCTCTTTCATTCTTTCTATGGTAAGGTCAGGTTTCAGCTCTTTTAGATTCACTACTCTAGAAACGACAGACTTAACTCCCTTCGATTCTATCTTTGCTCTGGAGACATTCAGATATTCAGAAAGTCTTCTCGTATCTACATCAACGAGGATAGTTCCATGGTGATAAGAGGCATACTGTCCATGGTAGAAAGCATTTCCAGAGAACTTCCTTCCCTCCGCGAGAATGTCATTTCGACCACTGAAATGAGCATCTATACCTACCGATTTTACCCCGTCCACAATTACCGATAGTTGCCTGTGAAGATCGTACTCTCTTTTTGGCAAGAGGAAGGTAAAGTTGAGGTTTCCAAGATCATGAAAAACCGCACCGCCTCCGGATAGTCTTCTTGCTAACTTACCACCATCTCTGTGAAGGTTGTCCAGCCTGCATTCCTGCCAAGCGTTCTGGTTTCGACCAATCACTACCGTGTTCTCGTTTTGCCATAGGTAAAGAACAATGTTTTCTTTGGCAAATGAATTTAGAAGATACTCTTCGACTGCGAGATTCAGCCAGGGATCAAATGAGTCAGATTCAACAAATATTGTACTAGGGATTTTACCTACCTCCGACACCAAGAGTTTCGATTTCTCTTCTCACATACATGTAATTCGCTCCTGTTAGATAGCTTCTTGGATCTCTACACTGATCGTTAGAGTCTACGATCTCGAAGTGGAGATGAGGCCCGGTTGCTCGTCCTGTCTCTCCAACTCTGCCGATTAGCTCCCCCCTGAGAACTCTCTGCCCTACATAGACGCTTATTCTGTTAAGATGAGCATACCTTGTCTTGGTGCCGTCATAGTGTTGGATTATTATATTCAGTCCGTATCCTCCGTTTTCCTGGGCTTCTATAACCGTTCCATCCTTCGCAGCAAAGACGGGAGCGTCCTTCTGGACTGCTATGTCCATACCGGAATGAAAGGTTGAGGCGCCGGTGAATGGATCTTTGCGCCAGCCGAACTCCGAAGAAATCTTCCCATAGACCGGCCAGGTGAACTGTGTACCGGGATTTGCATTGCCGCACACGTTTATCGAATCAAGCGGAATGAACAGACTTTGGCCGGGATATATATAGGAATTGCAGCTAAGATTGTTTGCGACCATTATATGCTCTGCAAGCGCAAAAAACAGCCGAGCAATGTAATCGATGGAATCACCGTACTGAACCTCATAGAAGAAGCCATCTCCAGTAGGAAGGTAAATGAACTCACCCGGTTCCAGCTGACGGGGATCGCTAATGCTGTTCAAATCGAGGACAGTGCTTATTCTCAGGTTATAATCCCTGATTATATTGAAGAGACGATCACCTGGCCTGACCAGGTATTTGATAAAACCAACTCCAAAGGCAGTTGCTAGGGAAAACATAAGTATAATGGTAAGCGTCAAGAGAATCTTAGCTCTCATCTGAAACCCCCAAACCATTTTTTATCCGCAAAATGATACAAAGAATTCTAGTTCATTTGAACTGATAGTAATTTTAATAATATCACAGCGACAGTCCTTAAAAGAAGCTCTCTCTTGAGTAGATTTAATTATGATGCATTACGGCTTCCAACAAACAAATTCCAGCTCCCGAAGTCTCGGTTTCTTCTTTGGACGAAAAGCCAAGTGGGCTTTGATTAAACTTAAACCAACATTTACTTCGAGTCTTGCAACTACTTGAGACTGTCATAGAACGGGATATCTCCAAGATAATCCCCTGTCTTCTTCATCTCATCAGTCCTGATAAATACTCCTTTTTCGGTCTCAACTTTTCTCAACTGAGAACCCATCTTCCAATTCCCTTTTTCATCTTTACAAATCAGACAAAACACGAATACGTCGCACTTATCAATGATCTCTTCGCGTGTCCACTCCTCACCATATTCGTGGGTCTCCCCCACATTTGGATGGATAAGTGCCGCCTCAATTAGCCAGGTCCCATTTCTGTCAGAGTAACTAGCTGCCGAAACCCAATAATCTATCTTCTCAAACATGGTCTTCCCCTCCTTATCTCAGGATACAAAAGTTCTCACCTTTTCTGCTACTCTTGAGGAGAGAGCATCTTCTTTGGAGGTGAAAAGCGTGACTTTTGTCAACGACACTTCGCGGTCACCAAGAGCGCAAGTTAGACCTATAGCGCTTGAAAGAGTCAAACTTGAGGGATTCGTAAGCAGATATCAGGAACTTATGAAGTCGACGAGTCTCTCTCTTCAATATGAGTATCTGGAATCGACGGGAAGAATAGAAAACTTCAGAAAGGCTGGACGGAAATCGGAAGGAGTCTTTACCGGGTGGTTTTTCAACGATTCCGATGTATACAAATGGATAGAGGCGGCTTCTTATTCGCTACCGTATAATGAAGATCCCGAAATCAGGGAGAGAATCGAGTCACTGATAACACTTATTGAGGAAGCTCAGGCTCAGAACGGCAACGGATACATAGACACTTACTTCATAGGTGATCGGACTTCGGAACGCTGGAAAGACCTTAAGAACATGCATGAACTCTACTGCGCGGGTCATCTTATTCAAGCAGGGATAGCATATAAGAGAGCTTCAGGTGATGAGAAGCTTTTCGTAATCGGCAAGCGAGTGGCCGACGAAATTCTGGAGACTTTTCATGACGACGACAGTGAAGTTACTACCGGGCATCCCAATCTAGAAATGGCATTGGTTGAGCTTCATCGCGAAACCGCCGACCGTGCTTATCTGGAGTTCGTGGAAAGACTCATAGATAATCGCGGAAAGGGCTATGTAGGTGGTGACGAGTATCATATTGACCATGCTTCCTTTAGAGATCTCAAAGAACTTACTGGACACGCAGTCAGAATGCTTTACTTACTCGCTGGAGCGGCCGACGTATTTCTAGAGACAGGCGATGAAACACTCCTCGCAGTTCTCGAAAGACTCTGGGTCGATCTGATCGCGCGAAAGATATACATCACGGGCGGAGTTGGCTCAAGATATGAAGGAGAATCGTTTGGCGAGGCGTACGAACTGCCAAGCAGAAGAGCATACGCGGAAACGTGTGCCGCAATTGGAAATGTATTCTGGAATTGGCGTATGTATATGATTTCCGGCGACGCAAAGTATCTCGATGTAATGGAGCGGACTTTCTACAACGGTGTCCTTTCTGGAATCTCTCTCGACGGTAAACGATATTTCTACGTGAATCCTCTGGAGGATGCCGGAAAGCACAGCCGAGAGGAATGGTATGAATGCGCGTGTTGCCCCCCCAATATCGCAAGATTGCTCACATCCTTCGGGGGCTACATTTACGGTACTACTTTGAACGAAATAAGAGTCAATTTCTACGAGGAGAGCAAGTCTGCAATTCCCTTTAGGGACGGTGAGGTGACGATCATCCAGAAGACAGCCTATCCTCATTCCGAAGAAATCGATCTTATTATCTCCACCGATCTAGATACAGACATCTCGATTCTCCTAAGAATTCCTGAATGGACCGAAGGGGAGTTTGATCTTCAAGTAGACGGCGTGAAACAGAAAACAAGACCTGAAAGAGGTTTTGTGAGACTTGAAGGCAACTGGAAGGGCAAGACAGAGATTTCGCTCACATTTCCGATGAGAATCAGGTTGATGACCTCTAATCCACTTCTAAGAGAGAATACCGATAAAGTTGCTGTCCAAATCGGCCCGCTGGTTTACTGTGCTGAAGGCGTAGACAATCCTTCTTTTGATGTGCGTACGTTGTCTATCCCTTCGAGAAAAAACTTAGAACTCTCACGAAGCGATACGCTCACGGGAAATCCAGTCACATTAAGTGGAAAGGGAATCGCTTATGATATTAACAACTGGGACAAGAAGCTTTACAACTCGCTCGGTTCTGTGAAAAGCAAGAGCGAAAATGTAAAATTCTCTCTTATTCCCTATTATGCGTGGAATAACAGAGGAAATTCACCGATGTGTGTTTGGCTTCATATGCACTAGAGATTCCTTTTCGTAACTCTGACTGAGGATTCGTACTAGCGTTTTGACTTTTCGGTTTTCGCGTTCAACTTGAACTGGACACGGATCGATAGGATAATAGTTGAGTTAAGACTCTTAGTGTATCTTCTGGAGTGTGAATGATTTGCGAAGTATTCTTGCAGTCTTTCTATTGGTTCTGTCAGCAGTCTGTTCATCGTTTTCTGGACAGATAGTCTTCAATGGGAACCTTATCTATTACGAGATAGAGGGGACCGAAGGGGAACTAGTAGTAGTAATAAGTGATGGGCCCGGTCTTGACAGCTCTTACATGACGGGTATCTTCCAGGAAAGAAGAGTCCTAAGGTACGATCACCTTGGAAGCGGGAAATCGGAGAATTCGTCCTCTATAGACATCGACTTCCAGTACTATATATCTGAACTAGCCGCACTAATATACTCCCTAGACCTAAACTCTTTCCATTTAGTTGGTCATGGCTTTGGAAGTGCAGTAGCCGTAGGGTTAGCTCTGACAAATCCTCCCGGACTCCTCAGTCTTGTAGTGGTCAATCCAAGACTTAACTATACCGCGATTGATCTGGCAATATCCGAACTAAGAGAAACGGAGCCAACGAATGGGTTCGACAAATACAACTTTTTGCTTGGCGGTATTTCTGCTGAAGACAGAGCCAAAGGTATTACGGACGATCTGATTAACAGGGCGACCTACAGCCTCTTCTGGGGTGAGGATCCAACCTCGATTGAAGGCAGACTTCGTGGACTGGACTTGTCTTCAGGTTTACCCGACCTTCGAGTGCCTATTTTGGTCTGCGTTGGGATCAAGAGCTTTCCGGGGATCGCGCATACCTCAGCCTACCAGTCTGGAGCTCCGAACAGCGAATTTGTGACATTCATGAACAGCGGTCACTTTCCAATGATTGAAGAAAAGGCTGCTTTTGAGTTGATCGTCGACGGCTTCTTCAAACGGGTTGAAGAGAACTCGAGCACAGGAATACTCCCGAAAACAAGCCGTGAGATTCTTCAAGGAAATCCTGGAGACAGAGTATTCGGTCAGGAAGACCTGGAGAGAAACGTGAACATGCAGATAAGTGAGGATTTTACTGTCATGCTTCCTTCAAGTCCTGGAGCTGGCTATTCGTGGAAGATTAGTAACTTCGATGAAGACATGTTGAGGCTCATTTCAGATCCCTTCTACGAAGAACCAATAGAACAAGGCAACGGCTACGATGTGTTTAGCTTCAGAGTGGTTGGGTCCGGATCAACCCGAATCACGTTTTCATTCGGCTCCATTTGGGACGAGACTCCAATGAGAACTTGTTCAATGTCGCTAGATGTTGAAGAGTATTCTGTCGAGCCCCTAACCATTACAACTCCGGATTCTGGAAAAACCTTCATTGTTGGACTGAACGAACCGGTCGAGGTAGTACTAGAATCACCAGTTGATTCTGACCTGAAATGGCGAATAGCATCAACAAATCCCGGAATCCTTAGACAGCCGGAAGAAAGCGAAACCAGGGTATCTGAAAATCCATTGTATGCAGCGAAAGTAATCGAGCAAGTATACTATTTTGAAGGAATGAACTACGGTACGGCGTCTGTTCGCTTTGACTACGGGAGTTCCTGGGAGGATCTACCTCCAGAAAGAACATTCGAGGCCACTATAGTAGTCGCAGAGCCCGTTAGAGAGTGTATTATTATTCAGGATTCGGACAATGGTAGAACAATTGAGATTGGTATACAGCAAAGCGTGTTTGTTAAGCTAAAAAAAAGCAGCGATGAGAATTCCGATTGGCAGATCTCTTCTTGTCCCGGATTTGAGGTAATCAGCGGTCCCTATGCAGAAGAGTATATGGACGTCCGATATACGATATTTCATTTGAAGCCCACCGGCCCGGGGGAAGTCCTGATTGAGTTTGCCTACGGAGGGAAAAATCCGGAAGCCTCGTCTGCAGAAACATTTACAATCAGGGCACAAATCGCCGAAAAGACGGAACACCTGCTTAAGCCTGGTGATGAAGACCACGATGTCGGCTCAAACTAAAACCCGCAAGATGCAAAACTAGCAGCGCTAAAAGAGGAGATTTCGATGTTCATTCAGAACGCAAGTCGATTTCATCGAAAACTACTCTGTATCCGCTACCTCTCGGGCTACAGCAATATGGTCCAACCATGACCGGGATCTTGCCATCATCCTCCAATAGTCTCGCCAGACGTAGCTGAATCCAGCCGTCTTGCCAGAAGCAAACCGAATAGTCAGGCCCCTTTCTGTCAACACGAACCCTAAACTCCTTCGTATCGGCTGGCACATTCTGAGTTGACCAATCCGAGTAACCCGAGTTCGTAACGACCGCACCGAGTTTTGATGGGTCTGAGCCTTCAAATTCAACCGAGCTCTTGAGCCAACAAGAAGGAGAGATTCTTACCATCACACCAGCTTGATCATATTGATTGACCGGCAGAAACTTCACTCCAACTATCAGCGAGAAATCTCCCATCAAAGAAAGATGTAAGAAGTGCCCGTTATCGTTTCTAAACCCATAACTCGTCCTCTGCCAGAAATCCGTTTGTGAATCCGCATCAATCACAAGTTTCTCACCATCCAGCTCCCAGTTGCTTGGTTCATTGAACCATTTGAAGTACTTCATAGCTTCCTTATTAAATGAAGACAACCGCATATGATACCTCCCGATTTTCTTTCTGGATTATATCGCGACAAGATCGAAACCCGTAACCAATAGTATATAATTGCTTTGAATCATTAAGACTATCCTAACTTTTCCTGTGCTTTGCAATACTATGTGTCTTTTGAAAGGAAAATAATCTGTAGACTAGATTTTCCTTCTAATCATGTTGTTTCGAGTTGCTCCGAGAAGACCTTAACACCACTCACAAAAACACAAGACATTCACCCGGAGTGATTCAGTTCATAGGCAACTGAAATACGAGATCGTTCCTGATGCTTATTTGGAAATGGTGGAGGTCCCGGTAATACTTTTGTCAGTGGAAGTCAGAAGGAATTGTCTGCCAATCGAGGTGACTTATGTACTGGAAATACGCAATCAAGAGAGTTTTATACGGATTTCTGATGTATTCAATCCTAATCTTCATCTTTTCTGCTCTATTCAATACAGTAATGGAGCAAACTCTGAGAGCGCAGATAGAGGAGCAAATCAGAGGCGAAACTATGAGGATGACAAGTCTCAACGAGAGCCAGCTTGCAAATTACGTCGCAAACAGAAGAAACGACCTGTACTCTCTATACCGGCTGAACAGACCTGTCGCTGAGAGAGTAGTGTGGCGAACATGGGACACGCTGACATTCAATTTTGGGAATTCTACAATCATTAGAGCTTCAGATGGCAGCAGGAGCGTATGGAGTGTTGTTTCGGAGGCGATCCCAAAGACACTTCTTCTCTTTTCGGTAGCTATGATGGTAGACATTGTCCTGGGCCTGCTTCTAGGACTGAAAAAGGCACAGAAAGCAGGCGGGGTTCTAGACAAAAGCACTTCGGTGGGAACTATGGTGGTATTTGGCATGCCATCATGGTGGTTGGGAATGATAATGATAATGTTCTTTGCTTACGGAGTGAAGATCTTTCCTTCAGGTGGTCTACATTCTACTCCTCCTCCAGAGGGAATTTCGTATTTCTTCGACCTTCTCTATCATCTAGCTCTTCCGGTACTGACACTTGTTGTCATCGGGTTCTGGGGAAGGGCTTTCCTTACTCGAAACATAGTCCTCGGAGTCCTTCAGGATGATTACATCATGGCAGCAAGAGCAAGAGGTATTCCTGAGAGGAAAGTTCTGTACGGGCATACAATGAGAACATCTGCTCCACCAATTGTAACGATGTCACTTCTCGCTCTTCTGGCATCTGTAGGAGGCAATATAGTGTTCGAGGGCATTTTCTCCTGGCCTGGAATGGGCAATCTGTACTGGATTGCTTTGCAGCAGAATGATGTTCCGGTCCTCATGGGAAACCTGGCTATTACGACCGGACTATATATTTGTGGTCTTGTGATTCTTGATCTTATATATGGCTTGCTTGATCCAAGGATCAAGGTAGGTGGTAAACAGTGACTATTAGCGACTTCAGAAGATCATTAGGCGGTTTTTGGAGCGAGTTCAGAAAGGTCAAGTCAGGCATAATCGGGGTAATCTTTCTTGTTATATTCATATTTATCTTGATCTTCGAACCGGTTATCGTCCCCTATCCCGAAGCAAATCTGAAGTGGAGGGACATAACTTATTGGCAGGACCTGCCGGCTAGCGCTCCGCCTTCATGGATCAATATATTCGCTTCAAAAAAGAGAGCTGTTTCCGAGAGTATTGAGGAATACTCGTTTTCTGAGACTATGGCGGGAGCGATGAGAATACAAGAATACGTCTTCGAATACGATTATTCTGCTTCAGTTGCTCCTTCAGATATCGTATTTCATGCCTCGGGAGTCGGCAAACCAACTGTAGTTATTGCGATCGAGAGACCGGACGGTTTGACGATCGATCTATATAGAAAACAGCTTGAAGTGTCCCCTACTCAGAGTCTAAGAGTTTCGATAGACAGATCGTCTCAGACTTCGGCCATGAATTTTGGAAAGAAGTATTCCCCCTCAGAAGGAGTCCAGCTTCAGACCATAAAGACTACTGATGTTCTGTTCTCTAAGGCTCAACCGGGCATATTCAGAAGCCCTTCGCCATTGGTGGGAACATACAAGTTGAAGGTAACCCTTTTGCTGCAGAAGGCCGACGAAAACATCGAAGGAGCCTTTGTAAATATTGCAGGCAGAGTGCACGGTATTCTTGGAACGGACAACTCCAAGAGAGACATATGGAGCGGAGTAATCGCAGGCGTGAAATGGGCTATGCTTATCGGACTGCTCACTGCCCTCATCTCAGTATCCATAGGTGTCGTATATGGTGTCATAAGTGCATACGTCGGAGGTTGGAAGGACTCACTCATGCAAAGGATATTCGAGATATTCATAAGCGTTCCTATGCTTCCCGTTCTCATCGTCATGAGCGCAGTCTTCAAGCCGAATATATGGGTAATGATAGGAATAATGTGCATCTTCTACTGGGTAGGACCGGTGAAGACAGTCAGAAGCATGGGACTCCAGATAAAGGAAGAGACCTACATAGAGGCCTCAAGAGCTCTCGGGGCATCTAATACGAGAATAATCTTCAAGCATATGGTGCCTCTGCTTATCCCTTACGCCTTCGCCTCTATGGCGCTCAATGTCCCAGGTGCTATCGTTGTAGAGGCTACGATAAGCCTTTTGGGTCTTGGAGATGCAACTATTGTTACGTGGGGACAGATACTCCAGGCAGCCAACAGCGGCGGAGCTATGCTGAGTGGGATGTGGTGGTGGGTAATACCACCAGGACTGGCGATAGCCTTCATGGGTATGACATTCGCATTTGTAGGGTTTGCAATGGACAAGATACTTAACCCGAAACTGAAGACGAGGTAATGACTATGGATAACATATTGACAGTAGATAACCTCAAGCTTTACTACTACACGAGCAAAGGCGTCGTGAAGGCCGCAGACGATATCTCTTTCTTTCTCAAGAAGGGTGAGACTCTCGGTCTAGTAGGCGAGTCCGGTTGCGGAAAGACTACCACCGGCTTCGCCCTGCTTAAGATGCCCACTCCCCCGGGTAAGATCGCAGGCGGGAAGATAGTGGTCGACGGTATAGACATTACTCCCCTGCGTGAGAATGAAATGAGAAGGAACATCCGCTGGGAGAAGATCTCCATGGTCTTTCAGGGCGCTATGAATACCCTCACTCCCGTCTACACCATCGGAAAACAGATGATGGAGACTCTGCAGGAACACAGAGAGATGGAGAGAGACGAGGCGAGAAAGAGGATAGAGAAGTATCTCAACCTGGTCGGTCTCTCCAGCGACATAGTTAAGAGATATCCACATGAACTCTCAGGTGGCATGAAACAGAGAATCGCCATCGCTACCGCTCTCTTTCTAGAACCGAAGGTGATAATCTGTGACGAACCCACCACAGCCCTGGATGTTATCGTGCAGGCTCAGATAATAAACCTTCTCAAAGACCTGAAGGAGAAACTCGACCTTTCCTTCATCTTCATAACTCACGATCTTGCAACTGAGGCGGAAGTGTCCGACAGAATAGCCGTTATGTATGCCGGAAAGATAGTGGAGATAGGAACAAACCAGCAGATATACGGAGAACAGGGGCCCTGTCATCCCTATACAAGAAACTTGCTCGCTGCAACTCCCAGACTGCACGCGAAGGTAAGTGAATTATCGTTCATCCCCGGTGCTCCTCCAGACTTACTGGAACCTCCATCGGGCTGCAGATTTCATCCGAGATGTACCCTCGCTATGGATAAGTGCAAGGAAGAAGAACCACCCCTTATTGAGATTGAAGAGGAACACATGGTGGCCTGCTGGAGGTGTGAGAAGAGATGACAGATAAGATCATTGAAGTGAAAGACCTTCAGAAGTGGTTCCCCATAAGGAGAAGCATATCCCAGTTCTTCAAGGGTGAACACAATTATGTTAAGGCCGTTGACGGTATATCCTTCTCAATAAACAGGGGCGAGATATTCGGTCTCGTTGGAGAGTCCGGTTGTGGAAAGACGACGACGGGAAAACTAATTATGAAACTCCTCGAGCCTACAGGCGGCAACATGCTTCTAAACGGAAAGGATGTCACTCATATAGAGAAAGATGAACTGAAGAGATACAGAAGGAACGTACAGATGATCTTTCAGGATCCATACGCTTCCATGAACCCGAGGTTCAAGATAAGGGATGTCATGGAAGAGCCTCTCATAATACACAAACTCGGAGAAGACAGGGACGCGAGAATGAAGATGATAGAGAAGGCTTTGAGGGAAGTTAAGCTCAACCCCCCAGATGAGTTCCTTGTGAGGTATCCCCACATGTTATCCGGTGGTCAGAGACAGAGGGCTGCTACTGCCAGGACTCTTCTTCTCAATCCCGAGCTTCTCGTTGCGGATGAACCGGTATCCATGATAGACCTTTCAACCAGGGCCGAGATACTCCATATGATGAAGGAAGTGCAGAGAGACCTCGGGCTTACTTATCTCTACATAACACACGATCTCTCTACTGCGAGATACTTCACAGACAGGATAGCTGTCATGTATCTTGGAAAGATAATAGAGATAGGAGATCCAGATGATGTTATAGACAATCCTGTTCATCCATACACAAGGGCTCTCATTGCTGCCGTATGTGAACCGGTCGCGGGAAAGGTGAACAAACCCAAGATAGTGCCTATAAAGGGAGAGATCCCCTCAGCCGCCAATATCCCTCCCGGCTGCAGATTCCATCCAAGATGTCCTTATGCAAAGGCTGAATGCTGGGAGAAGGAAGAACCTCAGCTTCAGGAGATAGAGGACGGACACTTGCATGCCTGCAGGAGATGGAAGGAAGTCGTTGAAGAAAGCAGGAACGGGGTAGGGATTAAGGGGTAGGAAAGAGCAAAGGAAGCGGTTCACCGTTGAATGGTTCTCCGTTCGACAAGGAAAAAACCTGTTCTTCCAGAGCGAGGATTTGTCTTTCGTTCCTAGATCCGCTGTGCGCTTGTTAAAGCTCAGTTGCAAGTTCCAAGATGCAAGTTGTAAGAAAAAGCAAAAGGCCGGGGTTGGGGGTAGCGGGTTCGTGGTAGGAAAGAGCACGTTGAACCAAAAAAGCTTCCCTGCGAAGCAGGCATTGCTATCACTGATGCTCTTATCGGTGGACGGGTCCTTGCTCTTGGACGGTCAACGGATTACGGCTCTTCCCACCGTTCAGCGGTACTTAGATGCGAGATCCCGTGCAGAAACATCACGGGATGACCCTTAACAGAAGGTCTTCGTTCTTAGGTGTTCAGCGGCTCTCCCCAAGAACGGCTTCTAGCGATCTAACCGGGCCCTAGACCCCAGACCCGGTTCTTCCCTGCGCCTCATACCCACGAAGTGGTACTGGCCAGGCGAAGCCTGAATGGCTATTTTGTTGCCTCCTGCCGAAGGCAGCATTGCGCCCTGGCGTGATCTTCGCCAGCCTTGCGTCCCCGGATGCTTCTCCGGGCATTGCGACCTGGGCCGTTCTTGCCCAGCCCTGCGTCTGATGTTTTACTCCAGCATCACTTCCACGCGCCAGCGAGCATCACTTCCCGACGAAGTCGGCATCATTTCTGCTTGTCCTCTCTTCTCGGTCGGAGAACGGCGGACCGTTGACGGTCAACTATGAATTCTCGCACTCTCGAAGCGAAGCTCTCGACAACGCCCTTTCTCGGCTGATCTTCACGAAGGACGGTCATGTTATTGGACGGCAGAGGACGGCTCTTCACAGCGTTGAACGGATCTTTACGGCGAACTCTCTATCAATAAGACATCTCCAGAATCTTCTTCAAGTCTTCGGTCTTCAGGTCTCCTGGAGTCACCTCAACCAATCCGCCCATTGTTCTCATTGCATCTTCAGCTAATCTGCCAAGCATAGACCTCTCGACTCCAAGCTCCTTAAGAGTGATATCGATTTCTACACTTTTCTGAAGCCTATGAATGAGTTCTATTGACATTTCAGAGAGCCTGTTGATATCTATCACGCTTTCTGGAGCTCCCATTATCTGAGCCACTCGCGCCAGTCTCTCTTTTGTATGAGGCCTGATGTAATCAAAGAAGGCAGGTCCTGTAGCACAAAGCCCCGCACCGTGTGTAGCATCGTAATGAGCACTTATTGGGTGTTCTAATGAATGGTTTGCAATACAGCCCGATAGTGTTTCACAAATGCCGGCGGCAGTACTCGCCCAGGCAAGAGCAGTCCTGGCTTCAATATTATTCCCATCCGTGTATGCTATTGGTAAATAGTGATTTATAAGCGCCATTGCTTCCATCGCGAGAAGATCAGATGTCGGTTGATGATTTGTATTTATGTACGACTCAATTGCATGATAGAAGGCATCCATGCCGGTAGCTGCCGTCTGATAGGGAGGCAAGGTCTTCATAACCTCAGGATCCACAACGGAAATGACAGGAAAAGTCTGGTCGAATCCAACGCCTATCTTCTCGTTGGTTTCACTGTTCGTCACAACCGCAAAGGGGTCAGACTCGGTTCCTGTTCCGTGAGTTGTTGGAATGGCGATGATAGGGAGCGCAGCTTTCGGAACTCTTCCTCCTCCAGATCCGGTGTACTCCCAACATCGGCCACCATCTTTGGCCACCACTGCAATGAGCTTTGCCGAATCTATTGGGCTGCCTCCGCCAAGACCTATGACCATATCGCATTTTTCTCTGTTGGCAATTTCGGCGCCTTTGTCGACCGTTGATGATAGTGGGTTAGGTACTATATCATCAAACACAACACTTTCGATTCCACTTTTCTCCAAGATCGAGATCACTTCATCAAGAAGACCTGTTTTCTTCGTACTACTTCTTCCTGTTACTATCATTGCCTTCTTGCCCAGATTTCTGGCTAGTTTGCCTACCTTATTCACCGTACCCACACCAAAGACAATCCTTGTCGGCAGAAAATACTCAAAGTTCATCATTTTGTCCATTTCTTCGACCTCCTAATTTGCTACTTCATGATTTGACGGTAATAGTCTTACATTGTTATATAAGAGACTCAAAGGTTTCTCCGGCTCGAAGCTCACAGACTTTGGCAGAAAACCTTCGCTCAATAGCCTTTATAACTTCATCCCCTGTACAGTGCCCAATGTGGAATTTCTCAATTTTAAATCCCTCTAAATAGTTGAAAATCCCATCAAGCTCCTCCTTTGTTTTGTGAAGCAAATGTAGGCCCCCAACCACAGCCTTCACCTCTCCATACTCAGAGGCCTGCTTGATTATGTTTCCAATACCCCTGTGAGAACAACCGGTTATTACCGTTACAATACCGCTCTCGACAAGAGCAAGAGAAAGCTCATCACCGAAGAAATCGCGAGTTTGCTTTCTGCCATCAACCTTGTTATGTTTCTCCTCAGGCCTCTCATCTGTGGCAAAAGGCGCTGCGGTCAATACATAGAGATCCTTTTCAATCTCCTTCGAAGAGCATACATTTTCTACTGACGCCCCAAGCTCTTCGAATTCTGCTCTATTAATTTTGGGACTTGACTCCACTTTACCGCTATACTTCGGCTCAAAACCACCTTCACCAATCAGTACTTTCTTTCCTCCAGACTCACGAAGTACGCTCTCTAAACCTCCAAGATGGTCGTAGTGACCGTGGCTGATGATAATCATTTCGATCTCAGACAAATCTATACCAAGTTTCGCTGCATTCTTAACAGCAACGTCTGTAGATCCGGTATCGAACAAGTACTTTTTTTTGCTTGATTCAATGTAAAAAGAGATGCCGTGTTCAGACTCAAACCCTTTAAGAGCTTTGTCGTTGCACAAAACAGTTATCTTCATGTAATTTCTCCCTTCGCCGCCAAGCTCTCTACTCAATTCCCACTGTACAACAAGCTTCACCGACTATTCGGATCATATATCTATCCCGCTCAACTCCACCTGCAATCGACCAAGTTTGTACTACTGCGCATCTGATAGTCGTATCTTTCAAGATTCCTTTCCAATAAACCTCTTCAAAGAAGCTGACAACAAGAATTCCAAGAATAGTGCAACTACGATTACCGGTCCGGGAGGCATATCAAGCACATAAGAAACGAATATGCCTATTATGCTAGCTACCACTGCCAGGCTCACAGAGAAAACGATCATACTTCTGAATGAGCGTGCGATAAGCTTCGCGGCCACTGCCGGAATGACCAGAAATGCCGTAACCAGTATAATTCCTGCAATCTTGACCGAGCTTACAACACTCAAACTGATTCCTATTAGGACTGCATAGTGAATAGCGCCAACAGGCACACCGTAATGCTTCGCCATTCCCTCGTCATACGAGTAATATAGAAGCTCTCTGTAGAATATCGTGAAGAAGGCCATAGCGACAAGGTTAGCTGCGATAAGCAGCCAAACGTCTTCAGAAGTAACCATCAGGATGTTCCCGAAGAACAGGCCCATCACATCCGGTGTGTATCCTTTTACAAATGAAAGCGCAATTACTCCCAGAGACATCGAAAGAGGAAGGAGTATTCCGATTACGCTGCTTTCGGACAACTTGTTCCTCCTGGTAAAGTAGCTTACGGCAATTGCAAATACAACGGCCGTAATTGCCGCCATAAGCAAATAATCCGTTCCGAGAAGTAGGCCGAAAGCAATTCCTCCAAATGTCGCATGAGCCGCACCATCTCCAATGAACTCTATCCTTCTTAGCACAACCACACTCGAGAACACTCCAGTTAGTGAACTTACGAGAATGGCGGCCACTAACGCGTTTCTCAGGAAACCGTAGCTTATGATGTCCTTCACAAAATCCTGAATCATAAGTGGTGCTCCCTTTCGAAGTGATCTCTCGATCTTATGAAAAGGTCGAGGTCGCCAGAAAAAGCTGATTGCAGTTCTTCTGGTCGTATCTTGTCAGCAGATTTGTGGCAATGAAGGGTCTTGTTAATACACATCACGGTATCACAAGCTTCAAAAACCATTCCAATATCATGGCTCACCATAAGTATTCCCATGTTTTTATCGTTCTTTAGTGACTCAAGCAATCTGTAAAAGGAGGCTTTTCCCATTTCGTCCACACCGGCCTCAGGCTCGTCCAGTATCAACAACTCCGGTTCTGATGCCAATGCCCTCGCAAGCATCAGCCGCTGATACTCGCCGCCGGAGAGTGCACCGGCTCTCCTTTCCTTCAGATCATATATACCTACCCTTTCTAGAAGATCCTCAACTTTCTTCCAATCGCACTTTCTCAGGGGTTTCAGGATTCCGCGCTCTCCATAGAGACCCATCGCGGCCACTTCCTTAACTCTTATTGGGAAGTCTCGCTTTCTTTCGGGGTTCTGAGACAAGTATCCAATTTTCGCTGAAACAGACACCTTCCCCGAATAGTCGCTTAGATCACCAACGATCGCTTTAATTAGCGTTGTCTTTCCGGCACCGTTTGGACCAATTATTCCTACGAATTCTCTTCTGGACACTTCGAAAGACACGTCCCTCAGGATCCAGTGGCTGCCGATCTTGTAGCTCAAGCTCTCTACTCTTAGGATTCTACTCTCCATCAAAGACCCTCTTGATCTCTCCGAGATTCCACCGCAACAGCTCGATGATGCTGCTCATTGAAATTCCAAGACTGTCAAGCTCCCCATGTCTTACAGATGTCTCGGCCGTCAGAATATCTATGGCTCTCTTAGAGTGCTGGTACTCCGCAAAAATACCAACAACTTCCTCGCCCCTCACAAAATCGACAAGTTTCTTTATCTCGCCTATTGTAGGCTCATCTCCTATCCCTTCTAGAACCGGTTCGAGTCTCAATCCATATCTTCTGAAGAAATAGGTAAAGCTGGGGTGTGCAACAATGACTACGCTTCCACGAAACTTCTCAAGGTATGAATTTGCCTCTTCATCGAACTCCTGCAGATCATCAATAAGCTGCGCAGCATTCGCTGAAAAGTACCCAGATTTCTCTGGTGCGATTTCTGAGAGCGCTTCAACTAGAAAGGGTATAACGTAATCAGTAAGAATCACTGGATCAAGCCAAATGTGAGGATTCACGTGATGGTCATGTTCGTGTTCTTCGTTCTGCTCTTCTTTCTCCATGATAAGCTCCTTGGGCAAGAGATTCCCAATGTACACAACCGTCTTGCCTCGGGAGGCGAGATCGTCCAGATATCTTTCCAGGAAAATCTCAAGATCTAGGCCGTTTGCGATTACCAGGTCCGCTCCATCCAGTCTTCTTATGTCAGAGATCTTTGGAGAGAAAATGTGGGGGTTCTGACCCGGCCCTATAAGAAGATCTACCTGAGCATTTTGACCCACGATTTCCTTTACGATCAAATAGTAGGGATTAATCGTTGCAACTATCCTGAGCGAAAAAACTGTACCCGAAAGTAATGTAATCAGCAGAAAAGGAATCAATATTACTCTTCTTGTCATAGTCTGCCCTCCTCAACATCGGAGACGATCTTTCTCCTGCAATCCCCGCAGATTCCAATGAAGTAAAACACATGGTTAGTAATCGTAAAATCTCGGTTTTCCGCAACTCTCTTTGCAAAAGAATCGGCAAAGCACTCATAGAAAGGCTTAGTTTTGTGGCATTTCTTGCAGTGCAAAAAATGAACTGGTTCCCTCTGACTGCTGAAATAGAATCTAGTCTCGCACTCGAATGATATCGAGCGGATAAGACCCTCCTCCTCAAGAAAGGAAAGACCTCTGTAAACGCTTGAGAGATTAGGTTTTTCATCAAGCATTTCATGAATTGAATCAGCGGTCAACGGCAATTCAGATTTATCTATGATCTCCAGAACTTCTCTTCTCAGTGATGTCATTCTCTTCAAAGGGCACCTCCTATAGGCAAACAATTCGCGCAAATCATTTGCAATACATTTTCTCACATTTCTCACTTCCTGTCAATTCCTGGTATGCGGCATTTTCTTGTGAAGAGCTTCAGAAAGCCCCCAATGCTAAAAGAGGAAGAGTCTTTGCAAGCTGAGCTACTCCTATGATCTCTATTCCCGGGTCTCTGATCAGCATCAAAGCCTTACCAGAAGTATCCTGCCAGACTTCTCCATAGACTCTGATCCTCTTTCTATAGAGCACCTGCAGATCTGCCTGATCGAGCGCGAAAAGTGATGCCTCCTCTGACCTGATTCGAACCACAATGTCATCGCCTACTAAGGTGAGACCGTTTACCGACGTTACTTCGAATTCCACCCAGATCACTCTTCCCAAAAAACCCCCTGACTGGTAAGAATAGAGATTCCCTCTCACAATTGAAGCATCAAATACAGGAGACTGATCATAGAAAGTGAAGATCCCTCTTCTACTCCTGAAAGCTTCTCTGTAAGCATTCCTTATCTCAGATGAATAATGGGACGTGTCCTCATAGGTAAGAGGTCTGGCCAAACCTTGCCTAACTATATCAGAATTTATCAAGGTACCTTCCGAGTCAAAAAGATACGCAAGGTGTCTGCCGTATGTATCCTTTCCATGAAGCTCAAGGGTAACTTTTCCACTCTCGCGTGTTATCATTTCCAGATAATCTTTCGCTTCATCGGCAAACTGGCCCGCAGGTTTGCTGCCTGATCTCGTTTCCGGCGCATCTATTCCTATAAGCCTTACAGTGCCCTTTAGCGCCTTCACCGTAATGGAATCGCCATCAATTACCGAGGTAACCGTAGTGACAAGTCTTGAGCGGTCGCATGCCTGCAGGAGAAGGAGTGCAATCAACAACAGGGAAGCCATGGCTAACGCAGCTCTTCTCTTCAATATCCGCTCCTCCTTTCCAATATTAAGACATCAGTACCATTATACCGACAAGTGCGGAGATCTCTCGCCTGCATCTGTTTCATGATTAAGCTTTCTGAACAGTTACCTTATTCCTACTAACAGAGGTTACAATATGACTGAGGTTACGATCTGTTCGTGCAGTACAAAGGTGGTGTGATAATGAGACTGGATAATCTCTCTGTGAATATTCCGGATCTTCTTCTCGAAGCTCTAACGGGAATTGAAGATGGAATAGCGATTATCGATGAACACTCAAATACGGTATTTGCTAACAGCGCTGCGTCTATCATGATAGAAGACATCAAAGAAGAGATCTCGAAGAAGATAAGAGAAGTTAATCACTCAAGCGAAGACTCATTGGAGTTTCATCACATTAGACGTGCTGGAAGGTGGTTAAGGTATTATGTAAAGAGACTGTCGGTGTCGGAGAGAGTCTTCTTTCTCTTCGTGGTTGAAGATATCTCCGACCTGAAGCTGGCCGAACAAACTATCTCCCAACTGGCCCACTTCGACGGCGAAACCGGTCTTCCAAATTACGTGCTTTTCAGAGATAGAGTTAACATGGCGATATTCAGGAGCAGAAGAAATAACTCCTCCTCTATGGTTGCTGCCTTCGAGTTTGTGAGCAAAGGAGGGGTATCGAGTATCGAAGAATCAACGATAATCGATATGACACACTCGCTGGTGAGAGGGATTAGAAAGAATGACACGCTCTGCAGATTCTCAAGAAGAGAGTTTCTACTTCTAGCTGAAGATCTGAAGGATTACAGAAATGCCAGCACAATACTTCGAAAGGCCCTCAACGCATTCAAAATCTGGCAAGAAAACTGTGGCGAGTTCTCTATGGAACTAAGAGCGGGATTTGTATTGCTCCCGAGAGATGGTGTTGATGCCGAGCAGCTTGTCAATAAGGCCTTCGCTTCAATTCAGAGTTCAGAGGCAAGAAAATGAAGACCTTGCTCACCATGACCTCGCTGATCTCAATACTGCTGATCGCGCCTTTTTTAATACCGGTGAGCGATCTTGAAGATACTGTGGTCCCAAGGCTTCTAGCCGATGAAGACAGTATGTTCGTCACGATCAATAATGCAGACATCCACTACAAAGCAAAAGGAGAAGGCAAACCCCTTTTAATGCTGCTACATGGATTCGGAGCAAGCACTTTCTCATGGAGAGAAGTGATCGGTCCTCTCTCTGAAGAGTTCTCTGTTATTGCTTTCGACAGACCTGGATTTGGCCTGACCTCAAGACCACTTGGCGAGGATATCAGTTCTTTCAACCCATACTCTTTGGAAGGACAGGTTGAGTTAACAGTATCGCTTATGGAATATTTGGGATTCGAAGAGGCAGTACTCGTTGGTCACTCGGCCGGAGGGCTTACAGCTCTTGAAGTCGCGGCTCAACACCCAGAAAAAGTGCTTGGCCTTGTCCTGGTTGACGCGGCGATCTACACAGAAGACACAGACAGTTTCTTGTTCAAGATACTTACGAGCACTCCTCAGGGAAGGCATTTGGGGCCGCTTATCTCGAGAACTCTCTTGAGAAACTCAGACAGTATCCTGGAAATGGCGTGGTATGATCCGGAAAGACTGACTGATGAAATACGTGAAGGTTACAGAAAGCCGCTTAAGGCATCAAACTGGGACAGGGCTCTCTGGGAACTTACACTCGCAAGAAGACCTTATGACTCCTCAAAGGTACAGAGCGTAAGAATCCCATCTCTAGTCATTACTGGCGACTCTGACAGAATTGTCCCTGTGCAGGACTCAATTAGACTGGCCGAAGAGTTGCATTCTGCCGAGCTCTTCATCCTTCCCGAAACCGGCCATCTCCCACAAGAGGAAAGTCCAGCTCTTTTTCTGGAGATTGTCATTCCCTTTGTCAGATCGCTGATTGAAAAAGACTAGATTATCGGGAACCAGATAAACTCAGGAGCAAGTAGATGCAGAAAGAACGAGAGCCATGTGACGATCATCAGAGCTCTGTGCAATGGCCTCCACTTATTCTTCATAGCAGGAACGTACTTGCCCAGAAGGTAGACTACGAACTGGGCCAAGACGCTTAAGAAGACCAGGCTTCCGCTGTAGAGAATGAAGCCGCCGGTTGCCAGGTATCCGTGTAATAAAGCGGAAAGCATAAGCACAGAGCCAGTCCAAGGGTGAACAATAGCAAGAAATCGAACCTGCTTCACGAAGGCCGCTCTCGGAGGGTTTTCAAGTTTTGAAGAGCGTTTTAGGATTGACCGCCTAAGAATAAACAGTGATGTATTAAAGAGCAGTAAAATAAAGTTGAACCATCCGAGAAATCTCATAGTATCAAGCAACAAAGACACCTCCTCCATAAATCAACACCTACAAGATACCAGCGTGATATAGAAACCGGCACTATATGACACTCACTGTTTTTCGGTAATCATACTCTTGGCATGTTTCTTTACTAACAGTTCATTATGGTCTAATGAGTGTAGCTCCGAAAATGTATTAGGGAGAGGTGCACTATGTACTATTCTAAGGAAAGCGCTAGAGGTAAGTTTCTTCGGTCCATCGGTGAAATGTACCCATACACAATCAAAAAAAGGAAGAGAATCGACTCCTGGTCCTTCAATTCAAGAAGAGTCTCCCCGGAGTTCAAGTGGTCTCCCGATAGCTTTCCGGTATGTTTTTCAAGGGAGATCGAACTCCCGCCAATTGATGCTGATGAGCAGCTCATTCTCAGAAACTGGTTTGGTGGAGAATCACTAGTGAGAATCAATGGAATTACCTATGGAGAGATCAATACACATCACAGAGAGCTCGATCTTTCCGTTTTTGCCGGCGAAGTGGTCCTTTATGAAGCGGATGTTGTTCCCAAGGGGCTCTTTGGAAGCAGTATCAAAGAACCTGTGTTCTCAGAGTCCGATCTACTTATTGTTGATTCAGATATCAAGCGAATTATAGGGAAGCTTAGAAATCTGATAGAGCTTTTCACCTATACTGATGATGAAGTTCTCGCTAGTAGTCTCTACAGAATTCTGTCGGATAACTTAGCCGGAATAAGAATCCCGAGAGATTCATCCGGCTACTGGAAGGCAGTTCTAGATGATCCGGAGATCTCTGGCGAGGTATCGGCGGTATGGCTGCCTGAGGAATTCACTAGATCTGAAGGTCAACGACTTAGTGAAGAAGATCACAACACATTCACTGAAGCAGAGAGAACTGTTGAAGAAGAACTTGCAAATCTCAAGAGACGCTTCCCTAGTCGGCTTACAATGACGCTTTCTGGTCATGCACACATTGACTACGCGTGGTTATGGCCGCTAGAGGAGACTAGAAGAAAGATACTCAGGACTTTTTCCAATTCTGTGAGGCTTGCAAAAAAGTATCCCGAGTACATTTTCTCACAGTCTTCCGCTGCTATGTACAGAGATGTAATGGAAAGAGACCCCGGTCTATTCAAGGAAATACAGCTCCTTGTGAAAGAAGGTCGCTGGGAGTTGCTGGGTGGAATGTGGGTAGAGAGTGACACCAACCTGCTGAACGGCGAATCTTTGGTAAGGCAGTTTCTCTACGGTCAAAGATTCTTCATGGAGCATTTTGGAAGAAAGTGCAGCACTGTATGGCTTCCAGATGTCTTCGGATTCTCCTGGATTCTGCCTCAGATTATCCGGAAGGCAGGTATGGACTCTTTTTTCACAACGAAAATGACCTGGAACGATAAGAATAGCCTCCCCCACGATCTATTTGTGTGGAGAGGAATAGACGGTTCTGAGGTAATCTACCACAGCTTCAAGAATCCATCCAATGGATACAACGGTCTTCTGGAACCAAAAGACATCCTGACAACTGCAAAGAACTTCAAAGACCAAGATTTGTTCCCAGAAACCGTCTTTTCATTTGGCTATGGTGATGGAGGCGGGGGACCTACAGATGAGATGATCGAAAACTACAGGTTTCTCAAGGATCTGCCTGGAATGCCCGAACTGGTGATGAGAAGCTTTGAGAGTTACTTTAAGCGGGCAGAAGAGGTCTCTCGCTCGTTTCACGTACATGACGGCGAATTGTATCTTGAGCTTCACCGTGGCACTTACACCTCTCAGGGAAGAATCAAAATGGCTCACAAAGAGTGTGAAGATTTGCTAAGACTTGCGGAGATGCTTGGCGCAATCTCAGGCTATAAGCCCGGGGAGATCGAATTACTATGGAGGATCCTCCTTCAGAATGAGTTCCATGATATTCTGCCTGGTTCATCAATAAAGGAGGTATATGAGGACGCATTGAACGAACTGGATGAAGTCCATTCAGCCACATCGTCAATGGTTCAGGCCTCTTTTGATCGATTGACGGACGAAGACAATATGAAACTGACAGTCTTCAATCCGAGTTCTTTCTGCAGGAAACTTGAATTCACTGCACAGGGTTCGAAAGAGCCGTTTTGCCCTACGGGTGAATTCTCTTGCCAGTTGTTGGATAACGGTGATACTTTGTTCTTATCAGAGCTGGAAATTCCTCCCACCGGCTTCGTAACAATAGAGTTCTCTAATAAAGAGATCGTGAACCCGCACACAGAATATCACGACTCAAAGCTGATGGAAAACGAATATCTCACTGTTGAAGTAGATCCAGAAGGAATAAGTGTTTATGACAAAGAACACTTAAGAGACGTATTCGATGGAAAAGCCTCAATAGCGACTTTCAAAGACATTCCCTCTTACTGGGACGCATGGGACATCGAAAGAGATTATCGTAACACCGCAGAGAGCCTGAAGCCTTGGGTGATTAAGAAAACTGAATTCGGCCCAATAAGAGAGACAATCAGATGCGTCTTTCAGGCGGGGAAGACAAGGATAATCCAAGACATTTCTCTTTACAGAAACTCAAGACGTGTCGAGGTAAAGAACACAGTTGACTGGCATATGAGAAGAACAATGCTCAGAGCCTTGTTCCCCTTGAAAGTCCTCACAAGACAGGCAAGATATGACCTTTCATGCGGGTTCATTACACGACCCACAACAGAAAACGATGTAATAGAACAGGCGGCTTTTGAGGTCCCCGGTCATAGATGGGTAGATCTATCAGAATACGATTACGGTATATCGATATTGAACGACGGGAAGTATGGTTACGGAGTAAGAGGATGCAATGTGTCCCTTAACTTGCTTAGATCTCCAGTATTTCCCGACTTCACAGCAGACGAAGGGCGTCACGAATTCACATACGCTGTTTTTCCTCATGAAAGTTGCGATCTGCTCAAGACAGTTCAAGAGGCAGAATTACTTAATACAAGACTACTTACGAGTAAGGGGTCTTTCAGGGCGAATTCACCGATCTTCGAAGTGAAGGCGTCGACTTTAAGGATTATGGCCTTCAAGATCGCCGAGAATGGGAAGGGTAGAATACTCAGGGTATGTGAGCTGTTAGGATCAAGAGGCACAGCTGTGATAAGGAGCACTCTGGATTTTGAAAGGGCCTATCTCACAAATCTTCTCGAGGAAAGGATAGAAGAGCTGGATGTTTCTCATAGCACCTTCTCTCTGAACTACGAACCTTTCGGGATCTATACGATCCTGCTGGAATAGTGGTTTTCCGTAAATACTAAGAGTTCCCCGCAGTTCTTTTCAGAAGCCAGGCCATATTCTGACCAAGAGTTCTCATAGTTCTTATACCCTCTCTGTCGCCTTGAAAATCTCCCTTCTTCCAGGCAATTGAGAGATTCCAATATGAAGATCCAGGTACTATCATCTGAGAGATAAGGAAGAGGTGATTAATTGAATCGAAAGCATGTACCGAGCCTCCTCTTCGAACGGCTATGACAGCGGCTCCCACTTTCCGCTTAAGCATTGCATCATTAGCAAGAGCAACCATTCCCACTCTGTCGATTAGAGCCTTCACTTCAGGAGACACATCGGCAAAGTAAGTCGGAGAACCTATGATGATACCGTCGGCTTCAAGCATCTTCTCGATGCAACCATTGACGTAATCGCCGCCTATTATGCATCTCCTATCCTTCGTCTTGAAGCAGACATTGCAGGCAGTGCAACCTCTTACGGAATTCCCACCTATCTGAACCGCTTCGGTATCGATTCCTTCTTCGCGCAGTACACCTAGGACTTCTTCAATCATCTTTGACGTATTCCCGTCCCGGCGAGGACTTCCGTTGAAAGCCACAACCTTCATATCAAACCTCCCAAACCCATGAAAAATGGAGGGATTCAACCCTCCACAAATCTAACATCTGAGAGCCCTCTTATTCAACCCTTAATTAGTCTCTTGGCTTCATCAATAGAGGGGATCTTGCCTGACAAAACGATTTTTCCGTCAATTGCTACGGCCGGTGTCGAAACAATTCCCTTCTCCATTATTGCCATCATGTCCGTTACCTTATCAACTTCTGCATCTGAACCTAGCTCTTCGACAGCCTTTTTCATGATCTTCTCAGTTTGCTTGCATCTCGGACAGCCTGAACCAAAGATTTCGATCTTCACTATACGACCTCCTTAATCCTAAAATAGATTTCCATATATGAATCCCCAAAACGTTGAGAAGACAACTACTAATCCAAAGTAAGTGAAAGCTCTCTTCTTTCCAAGAAGGCGGGTGATAACAATCATGCTGGGCAAACTAAGTGAGTTGCCAGCCATGAAAAGCGCCAGTGCAGGACCCTTACCCATTCCTAGAGACATGAGCGACTGGACGATAGGCACTTCAGTCAGAGTCGCAAAATACATGAATGCTCCAAAGACAGATGCGAAGAGAGTTGAGCCGAGTCTGTTACCTCCGAGAAGCGATTCTACGAAGCTTTGCGGAAGCGCACTGGAAATGATTCCTGCCGCAAAAACCCCAAAGAAGAGGTAAGGAAGAATCTTCTTTGCAAAGTCCCATGTTTCACCTATCCACTGATTTCTCAGTTCTCCCTTGAAACGTATAGCCATCACAAAAACTGCAATAGCGGAGATAATCAGTATTGATGCCTTAACAATCGGATTGATAGCCAGACCGCCAACAATTAGGAAAGTCATTTGCAGACCCAGAAAAGCAATCGCTTCGGGCCAGGAAATCTGATCATCCGATTCCTGAGTCGCAAAACCTCCCGATCCCTTCTCTCTGAAGATGCTCTGCATAGTTAATCCAATGACAATCGCTGAAGTCGAGGCCCCAACGATTCTCACAAGTGCTATCTCCCAGCCGATCGCGCTTCCAGTAAGAAAGATCGCAGCAACGTTTATCGCCGGACCGCTGAAGAGAAAGGCAACTGCCGGTCCTAGACCAGCGCCCCGTTTGTAGATACCACCGAAAAGAGGAAGAATCGTACACGAGCAAACTGCCAGAATTCCACCAGAAACGGCGGCGATTGGGTATGAAATGATCTTTCGGGCGTCGGGACCCAGTAGTTTTAATATTGCGTCTTTCCGTATAAATACAGTGATAGTTCCCGCTATGAAAAAGGCAGGTACAAGACAGAGAAGTACGTGTTCTCTTGCATATGAACCAAGCATTGTAAATCCGCTGATTATCGCATCCTGCACATATTGGCTTCCAAAAGGCAGAAAATAGAAAACCAGAAAACCAGTTGCCAGCAATCCGAACTTCGTAACCTCTTTCTTCAAATCTTTCTCCATCTCAAAAATGCCTCCTATTCACTAAGGCCGGTACACTGTGCATATATCGCTTCAATACTTTCCTTTCCGGTTATTATTTCGAGTATTACCGCCATAAGAAGTATTCCCGGAATGTTTATCACCAGTCTGAGCAGAGCGAACCCTGCTCCCATTGATCCCATCTCGAACATAAACATCGGAATCTTAGTTGTTGACCATGCTCCGATGAAGATCAGCACATTCGAAAACTTCACTCCTTTCTTCATGAAGACCGCTGCTATTGGAAAGGCTCCATATAAAGGCCCCGCCGCAGCCGCTCCAAGAAGAAAGGAAAGTACTATTCCCTTAATACCTGATTCTTCTCCCAGATGTCTGATAATCCTTTCTCTCGGAATCCATACATCGAGAAGGCCCAATAGGATAAATATCGGAGGAATAACAGACAACATCTCCAGAAAACTCGATCCAGTAATGCTCAAAGCGCTTCGCCCGAGCTGATTGTCGGCGGCAAATACAACTGAAACGACAGCTGCCATTACTAGTGGAAAGACATACCTTTTCGCCTTCATCCCAAAATCATTCCCATAAGACCTGCCACTATAAACGAGAATCCAAATGCCATCACATTTCTAATAATCGTCAGTCTGCTCCCGAAATACTTCTTCTCCACTGGAAAAGTTGCAACTCCAACCATCATGAGAGTGGAGATGAAAAGAGCTATCTGAGTTATCCCGGCACCGTTATCTACCAAGATGGCCGCCGTAGGAAAAGCGACAAAACCGGGAATCAGCGTGATAGACCCCACTATTGAAGCTATCATCAACCCCCAAACTCCCGAACTTTCTCCCAGCAGCTGCGAGATTGTCTCGGGATTCAAAAGCGCAATGAGTAGCCCAACAAAAAGCATAATTGCTATAAGTTCAGGAAGGATTCGCTCAAATGATATCCAAGCCTTCTTGAGAGCCAACAATGTCTTCTTGCGGCTCTTAATGAGAGAAACCAAAAGAAGCAATCCAGTAACTGCATATATGATAACGCTGTACATGGGTCGCTACTCCGTTTCTTCCGAAGACTCATCAGTAATAGAGTGAGCAAGCTTAATAATCTCCAGGACCCTACTGTCTGCTATGCTGAGCTCCTTTCTCGTACCATTCCTTTTCTCAACAATAAGCTTCGCATCGACTAAGGCCTTGACATGTCTCGAGAGAGTTGTTTTGTCTATGGGGAACAAGTCGTCGAACTCGCAGACGCACAGAGTACCTTCTGAAAGACGCTCCAGTATTTTCAAACGCCACCTGCAACCTAGTGCCTTGAAAAGCATTACTGTCTTCTTGTTCATCGAGATACCTCCTGTCAAGATACACTCATAGAATAACCGATATTGCATTGTTGTGCAACAATGAAACTTAACGTTCCGAAAAAGCTCGGAAAACAATCGGCGAGTATCATATTCATATATTCGAATGTGAGAATATTGGAGGCAGTATATTGGAACAGAAACTTGACCTTTTCACCAAGTACCTTACAGTGTGGGTGGGGTAGCTATGTTTCTAGGGGCCATACTGGGTAACATTCTTCCCGGTCTATCAAATTCCCTTGGGAACTGGCAAACCGCAAATGTGTCAATTCCTGTGGCAGTAGTCCTGCTCTTCATGATTACCCAATAATGCTAAAAATCGAGTTCAAAGAAATAGTCTATGTGCAGAAGAACTCTAAGCCTCTTCTGGTTACATTGATAGTCAACTAGGCGATAAAGATTCTCTTCTCTCCCTTTATTCCTGAAAGACTTGCCAATGAGTATGTTGCAGGGATGGTATTGCTTGACTGGCTCCGTGTACTGCCTATACACACTCTCTTATTACGTGGCTGCTTCTTCTCTTTATCCCAGTAAGATATTCCCTCATAAACGCAGGTAACCCCTGTATCCTTATTTCTTACATGAATACGATGAGCCATGCATTCTCTCCTCTCAATAGGTATACACTTATACCTAATAAATGCACGAAATGCAAGCCCACAAGATACTGTAACGAAGATGCTCTGTTGCCTTCGAAGAAACCTAGTTACAAAACAAGCGGGATGTCAGGTTGTTATAGGTGCTGTGCTTGTTTCAAGCTTGACGGCGGCTCCCGGTCTGTCTAGATTCCTCCAGAAATACATGGGAAAGTTAGTCGGTCCGATAATGATCATCCTTGGTATGTTTCTTCTTGAACGCTTAGTTTCAGAAACAAGGGGAGAGACCTGGATACAAAATCACAAGAAAAGATCAAGAGCAAAGGCCTGCTCGGTGCCCTGATCCTCGGCTCTCTGTTCGCCCTTACCTTCTGTCCTGTATCGTCTGCATTGTTCTTTGGAAGTGTAATTCCACTGGCCGCCAATGAACAGTCCAGACTACTAATCCCTGCAATCTATGGTATCGGCACAGGCTTACCTGTTGTGGTAGTCGCAGTTGGAATTGCCATAAGCACCAAAATGGTTGCGAAGATGTTCAGCCGAATCACCTGATTCGAGTACTGGGCGCGAACTATTACAGGAGAAGTTTTCACAGTCCTGGGAATCTACCTGAGCAATACAAAGATTTTCTTGTGAAACGCTTCACAAACAGTGGTCGAAAAATTCGTTCAAGTCAAAACTGCTATAATCTCACTCCAAACCTTGAAAGGATAAGCAAAAAGAAGGCATAGCCCGCCATCATGATTCCACTGGATAAAGCAAGCGCTACGTAGAAATTGATGCCTCTTCTAAGAAACAACGGCATAGCAACAAAGAAAATCAGAGAAGGAAGAACAAATAAGAGAATACCGGTGGAAAGTTCTGCAACTTTACTTGGATTTTTTGTATCGTTGTAGAGCCAGAATAGCGCCAGCATTGAAGTAAGGGGTAAAGAAGCTATAAGTCCTCCAATGTATCCGGACTTCTTGCTAACTTCAGAAACAAGAGCGATTATTATCGATGACACAAGGATTTTGACGATGTATCTCAACAAACTTGTTCACCTCCGCTTCGATCATTCTTCTTGCCCACGTTGCCAATTGTTTTGAATAATCTCCTATTACTTTGCTCCTGAGATTCTACTGCACTATCATACGCCGGTTTGACTCAGCTCGTTATCAATCGATCCTTCGTAAAAACAATCACGATTAGTCCTCCAGCTGCAATGAGTGAAGCCATCATGATGAACATGACGAAATAAGAGTATTCTGCAACCGTTCCGGCCAGTAAAGGCCCCACCATGAAACCAATCGCTCTCGCTGACCTAAGCAGTCCAAGAAACTCGGCCCTTCGCTCGGGTGGTGAGCTCAAAGATATCATAGTACCAGCACCGTTAATGAAAGCACCAAAGGCAATTCCAAGCGAAAAGTAACCGAGTGCTATCAAGACCCAGCTCTGCGCCATCGCAAAGAAAAGCATCGTGAATATTGTAAGGCCGATACCGATCAATGTGCTTTTCCTGGGTCCTATTCTGTACATTACTCTACCGAAGAAGATATGGGAGAATATTTGCATGAAAGGATTTACCGATGTGATTATCGCCGTTGCCGAAGCCGACAGACCTATCCTTTCCGTCATGAATATCGCAATGATAGAAGTCGCTCCTGCAGTACCTAACTGCCTTAAGAATGTTCCGACATAGACCGCCCACAATCCATTCTCCCAGAGCGGCGAAGAATCCTGCTTAAGAGGGAACAGTCTGTTCAGAAAACCCTTTCTGCGGGCCACGGTGTGTTCTTGATCCCTCAAGAAAAGAGCCGGAATCACTGCTAAAAAAGCTATTGTCGCGTACCAGTTGATCGTCTGGGTTACAGTAAGAAATACTAGAAGCATAGAAAGCAGTAGCCTGCCTGATAACATCCCCATTGAATTGGCGGTGTTCAGTATCGATAGCTCCCTTGAAGTATTTCTGACAGAGTCTCTGGAATGCTCAGTGCTGAGCGCCATTGCTATGGGCTCAAATCCAGCTGTGAAGAATGCTATCAAAGCAGAGAACAATATGAAAACTAACGGTATCTCGATAACGGAATAGGCAAAGTAGAGAAGAGCAGAAGTCAGAACAAGCACTATCATTAACGGTTTTCGCCTCTTCAGGCTGTCCGATATTGCTCCCCATGCGGGCGAGCCAAGAGTCTCAACCGCTCCCCTAACTGTTGTTAGAAGTCCGACCATAAGAAGAGACGCTCCCAGCTCCCTCAACTTCAACTGAAGTAGTAAGCCGAAGCCGAACATCACGAAGAACACAATGAGGGATGTTAGCAAAAGTGGAAGACGTTTGTTGAACAACGGAAACTCTCCTTTAGTTTGATTTGCTTACCAATTATAGCTCTTCAATGACTACTCAAATCCAGTCTTATGGTTCAGAGAGCTTATTACGGTTGATCTTGGAAATCTTCTCTCGAAACGATCAAAGTTCGGGATCTCTTCTCATTGCTGTAGACTCTTCTCCAGAAGAATTGAGAATTCACTCATCCCGACAGCCTTAGACCAATTGTGATAATCGCTGTCAAAGACACATTCAAAAAACGTTTCATCAACACCTTCTCCCGACAGATCATTCGTGGCAAATGAAAGCAGTTTCTTCGCAACACCCTTTCCTCGAAAATGTGGCATGACAAATACGAGTTCTATATATCCAAGTAGATTATATGTCATCAAATCCTCGAAGACAGAGTAGATAAGTATCCCGACAGCTTTCTCATCTCGCCTGCAGATGAGAATTCTGCCCCCTGAATCCAGAGTCTCATTCAACGTGAAGAACAGCTCGCTTGGAGTCATGGACATCTGGCTTCTCAACACTTCAGGAGAAGAAGAAATCTCGAAAAAAACACTTCTCAAATCTTCACGTATACCGCGCATTACCTCTAGCCTTCTATCGGCAACATGGTGTGTTCTGCCGACACTAAAGCAAATCTTCTTCTCTTCAAACGCCAGAGCACTGCTTAGAGGCAAGTCTTTTGATTCGGCACTAAAGCAAATCTGCTTCTCTTTAAACGAGGCAAATACTATTCCACCGACAAGAAAATCATCCCACACTAAAGCAAATCTGCTTCTCTTCAAACCCGTCGCTCTTGAGAAGGCGCCATCCTGCTCCAAGCCTGTATGTATTTGCTGTGACCGTCAAGTAAGAGGATCTCTTGAGTTCTTCTAAAGAAGCACTAAGCAGAAGCTTCCCTGCTCCTCTTCTCCTATATATGTCGCTCACAAACAGGTCATAGATGTGACCGGATCTTCCGAACGCGAGTCTTTCATCGATCTGGGGACCAGAATGTACATGTCCTCGATTTCTTCGCCGCTCCTGAGAACTATCAAAGAGTCTCCTCTCTTGAGAAAGTCGGAGTATACTTCATCCATCGGTCTTAGATCCGGAAGTGAATGCCTCCCGCTACTAGACTCGGCAATTGAGTAATACATTTCCTTCATGATCTCGAATTTCTCTTCTTCAGATGGTCTATCGATTAGCAGATTCTGCATTTTCGCCCGCCTTTAGATAAGATAGATGCTCCTTTTTCTTACTCTCTCCTGTATGATTATAGTAACTTAGCAAATGGAGGTGTAGTAATGAAAAAAGTGTTATTGATTTCTTTGCTCGTCGCATTCGCTCTAGTTGCCTTTGCACAATCGGAATTCATGATCCCAATGAGTGCGAGCGACTTCAATCTGCGAGGACCGGTCAAGACAGTTAAGATAGTTTATCCAGAAGACGAGTTCTACATGGAAGAGGATTTTGCGTTTCCGTCTTACGAGATGCTCACTTTCGATAGATCGGGTAGACTTCTATCACAGATTTCTTCTGACAAAGAAGGGAACGAAATCAGTGCGATTCTGTTCAACTATGACGCAAGCGGAATGCTAGCTTCTATTACCGGAAGAGAAAATGGAGTTGAAGAATCAGTTGAGCAAATAACCATCGAGAATGGGAGGATAGTGTCAATCATTGTAGAAGATGGAGAGGGAGAATCCACCATCATAATGGAATACGACGAGTTTGGCAGGTTAGTCGCTCAGAAGATGTCTGGAATCAGCGAGGGCGAGGAAATCGAAATGACGATATCGATGGCTTACGATGAGAGAGGCAATCTTGTCGAAGAGGGATTTGGCATGATGGGAATGGATCTAACCAGAACCTTCTACGAATACAATGAGAAGAATCAGAGGATAAGAGAATCGGAGTTCATGTACATGTTTGCGATGCCCGGAGAAGACGTAGAACCAATCGTGTCTACTCTTGAATACAACGAAATGGGCGACGTATCGATTAAGATCTCCGATAGCTACTGGGGAGATGAGAAGGAAGCGGTCGTGTACGAGTATGAATATGACTCAATGGGCAACTACATCTCTATGGTAGCCTACTATGTCATGAACATTGCCGACCTTGAGACAGATGGTTGGAAAGAGATGGCGATGATAGAGCAGGAAGAGACAAGGGAGATTGAGTATTACTGATTAAAATGACAAATCGCAAGAGGGTGGAAACACCCTCTTTTTATTTCGAAGCAACCAATTTCATTTTCCTCGTGTTTGCTGCGACTTATTATACCCACTTTTGTTTTTAACTCGCGACGATACTCACATTCAACACAGAATTTTCCCCGAAACATTCGAACAATCGAATTTGTAACGTAATCGACCGTTGAGCGAATCTATATATAGATATCGTTCTTTCGATACTATAATCTCCGTGCACAATGATTTATTGACATATAGCGCATATAAGATGGCGGAACTTCCGCATGAGGGGAAGGTGATGCTATGCGGCTGAAAAGAATAATGTTAATAATGGTTGCTGCTCTTATTGCAATGCTTCTTATATCTTCCTGTATTCCCAAAGACCCTGTCGCCGCCGCCACGAAGAAGTTTATCCAGTTCATACAGGGAGAAGGAGAACCGGAAGACCCGTTTACGGGTGTGTATTTAGGAGAAGTCGAACAGGGTGATGTTATCGGTTCCGAGTCAGTTGGAGGCCAGCAGCTCCAGTTCCAGCTGCAAGGGATAAACGAAGCCGGTTACTTCTTCTATCTGGACAAAGCACCTGGCGCATTCTATGATCATCTAGGTAAACTCGTGGTTGTCTCCAAGAAGGGCAAGATTATCTTCGAAGAAGATACTGAGGGTTGGCCAACACTGAACGGAAACATAGTGGCAGCAATGACCAGCAGAGAAGTCTATGCTAATGCCGTTATTTGGGATAACTGGCAAATGATCAAGCCGATAATAAAAGTGATCGATATTGATTGGTTAGTGAGGTTTCTCAGAGTAAAAGGCGCTGTAATTACCAGTGGGATTACACCATCACAGAATCTTTATGCAGAGGCTCGTGACGTTAGAAACCTTATGTCTGACGCATTCAAGGCCATTATGGGTTCTGACAGAGTACGTGACGTGAAATATGTCGCGGGAGCGGCCGCTCCAAACTGGACTGCCGTTCAAGCTGCAATGAACGATCTCTTGACTACTGAAAAAGTGGATTACATTACCCTCTACTTCATTGCACATGGAAACACTAATCTGATGAACCTCGGAGGAACAACTTTCTACGCGAGT
>NZ_AYTW01000015.1 GCF_002752635.1 Mesotoga sp. Brook.08.105.5.1 | reverse complement strand
AATAGCTAGCGATAGCAGCAGCCTTGTTTCAAGACAGGGGATCGCAGATCTATCTAGAAGATTCTCCAGGATTCAAATCCCTCTAATGTCTTTGAGGGAATACATATTTCTTAGGGATGGAATTTCGCTGCCACAATTAGAGCCATTCTCTCTTGAGCCTTCTTCAGTTAAAGAGATAATAAACTGTACAAACGTACTTTCTGCTTTTGAGGAGTATCTTGAGCGAGGATTCAGGCCGTCTTATATGGAGTGGGACTTTCGAGAGCAAATAGAACACATTATTGAAAAGACACTTCATGGAGATGTTCCGTACTTCGTGCCGCAAATCTCGGATATTCACTTCAGGCTAATGAATGCCGTTGTAGGCTTTTTGGCGATATCGAAAGTTCCAACACTGAACATTGAGAGAATGTGTAGAGAGTGGGGTATAGGGAAGAGAAAACTCTATGAACTTCTTACTGTAATGAACGCAACAGGAATAATCAGAATAGTATATAGACAGAATGATAATCGAACTTTCTCCAAGGGTGAGAAAATATTCTTTGGCGACCCTACTTTCTACTCAATTGGTACAGGAAATACCGGAACAAGAAGAGAAGCCTATGTGGCACAATCCTTTGAAGATTCGGGTAAAAGAATCTTTGCCTGTGCGGATGAGCGAAACGGAGATTTCTCTGTAGATGGCAAGATTATTGAAGTGGGAGGAAGGAGCAAGAAACCAAAGAAAGCAGAGTTCGTAATAAGAGACGATACGGATCTGCCCCATTCAAATTCGATTCCAATGTGGACACTCGGCTTTCAATATTGACAATAGCTCGTAGTTATGCCACGGGATTTTGGACAACAAGTTGTCCACTTCTCCGGATATCTCTGATCAAGCACCAGAAGAAGTTCTTCCAGCTCCTTAAACTTGTATCTCGGCACTTGGAACTCCCTTCAACACAGATTATCGAAAGATAGAGTCCGTATTTGTTTTGCTCTGGAAGAGCAACACTATCGCAATAGAATTAATAGTCCTCTCAAAGATCACATGGTCCAAGATCGAATATGCACAATACTCCGGCGAATGAACTTGAGAAAAATGCTTCCAGTGCTATAATTCAAGCAGAGAAGGAGGTGAATTATGATAAGAATAGCTCAGGCGGAAGCTCTGGAGGCTTTTAAGGTAAAACTCGCCTTTGAAAATGGAGTAGTGGGAACAGTGGATTTCTCTGAGCTGGCCGCATCTCCTCTTTTCGGTCCTCTCAAGAATTATGAGTTTTTTGAAGGCGTTAGCATTGTCAGGGACGGCAGAGCTTTAGCATGGGGAGAAGATCTTGAAAGCTGCGCTGATTCGCTTTTTATGAGGATAACGGGAAAGAAGCCAGAAGAGATCTTCCCCAAAACAAAGGCCGCGGTGTGAATGCCTGCAATCAGTCGGCTGTATGGAATAGTAATCTACATGTACCACGAAGATGAACTTCCTTCACACTTCTATGCTCACGATGGTGAACATTAAGCTATTTAGAAATAGAGTCACTGGCAGTCATCGCAGGAGCCTTACCTCACAGAGCCCCGGGACTCGGATTGAATGGGCTTCAATGCACCAGAATGATCTTTCGGCAGCATGGGGTGATGCGAAGTCTCTGCAACTCTAAAAAATAGCACCGTTGAAATAGAACTCCTGTATTCTTTCCGACTCCACGTCTAGTGAATTGCCTGTACGTTTCTATGCTTCACTTCATGCAACCCTTGACGTTCTGTCGAATGTCAGATGCCACCGGTGCAAATAGGTACTGTCCGGTTCCTCAGATTCCAATTTTCGTTAACGCTCAGAACAGCCCCTAAAGCTCCTACGAGACGCCAGACCCCACTTCATGACTTGAAAGGTTGAGGGAAAATGAAACGAGTTGGTCCGGTTGTCATCCCGTAATGCTCCTGTACGGGATCTCCCATCAAAGAGCCGCTTTTCGCTGGTCGCTGACGAAGACAACGTTGTCCGTCAACGGTCCGCCGTCCACCGAGAGAGCAGACAGCCATCAAAGAGAAATCATTGTTCTTTGTTCCAGAGCAAGGATCTGTTCTTCGTTCTTGGTCAAGGTGAGATCAAAGAGGTTCTTGTGACGGCGTAATTCCAACCTGACTGGTTTCTTCTCTCTCTCCCTCTTCTCTCGTGAGCGAAGCGAACCTCTCCAGAACGCTCTTTCTCAATGGTCTTTGTTTGGACGGCACAGCCGGAACTGGCCTCGCCGAAGGCGAGACTGGCCTTTGCGAAGCAAAGACTGGCCACCGAACGTGACTGGCTAGTTCGTTGCCCTCCTGCCGAAGGCAGCCTTGCGTCCCCGGACGCTTCTCCGGGCATTGCGTCCCGGCATGATCTTTGCCGGCCTTGCGTCTCATTTCACCAGTGACTGGGTCTCTCTCTTCCCTAGGACGGCTCTTGGAAAAATGGAGTCCCTATTTTCAATGCGGGAACGTAGAACAACGTTTCCGGGATGTAAATAATGGAGGCTGTCTCAATTTTTATTGTCTTCCTGCGAAGCAGCTCTGACCCGCGCGGTCTTCGCGGAACTAGCGTTCCTTCAAAAAACGGTATCTGTCCCCATTTTTTCCATTTTTTCAATTAGGCCACACAGAAGTCAAACATTTCGTGGTCTAACCGGCTACTACCCCTAGTTGATACTCCTGGCGATCACCACAGATGATAATCTTATGCACATTATCTCGGGGAGCTCTTATTCACAATGATCTCCACATTTCACATTGCCTCAAGCTCGATTTTAGAAGACGAGAAGTACGTAACATCAAGGTCGAATGAATCGAAAGCCCATCGGAACAGTGCGTCGGTTATCTCACGAGCCGTTACTGAACTCCTCAAGGTGAACCTTGCAATGCCCCCTGCATAACTCTGTCTGTGAACCTCCGCAATTCCATCAATCTGTTCAAGAGCCTCTTCAAACTCCATAAGCTGTCTATAACTACTGAGTCCTGTGATCAGAACCTCGATCTGTTCCATAACAACGTATTCATCGGGTTGCTGCGCGAATAGCTGATCAACGAAGTAATTTGCCAGCATTGTGCTTGCTGCTCTGAGAGCTTTCTTTGACGCTATTCCTTCACTTACATCCAGAGCAGAACCTTCTACTCCATCTGCTGCGAGAATTCTTCCAGTGTTCATGTCAATTATTCGAGCCTCAACTCGTGCCCTGCAGGATACCATATTATGTATGTCTTCAACCCATTCGCTAAGAGCTTCACCTATGATAATCATGTCAGCATCAAACTGCCGAGCAAGAGATATGGCATTTCTCACGTCATGGATTGCTGCAAAAGCCATTTCCGTATAGCGAATCTCGGCCACCTTTATCTGGTCAACAACATTAAAACCATGTTCGACTAGTACTCTGATAATCTCTGTCTCAGCTGCAGGATCTGGTATACGCGTCTCCACACGCCTTCTTATATGGGTCTCCGGGATCATAACAACGATTGATTTACTTAGAACAGGATCTCGTTCGCCGTCCTTTACTTCTCGATTATCATCAGGGCGATGAGCTTTGTATTTTTCGATGATACCAGTAACACTCTCGGCTCTCACAAATTCGACGATATCTCCATCAGAGCCAGCAGATCCTGCAAGAAGCGATGCAACAGAGTACTTTTCACTAACTTCTTCAACAATTGCCACACCAATCCCTGTTTTCTGAAAGCCAAGAGAAAGTCCAGTTGATGGATCAATAATCTCTCTACCACGTTCAAAGATTTCTAGATATGAGTTATTCTGCATGCCGACATCAAATCCTGCGTTGACGTATACCTTGCTGGGTTCTGCAATCGCTACGCGACCCTGCCAGGGAACAGGTCGTACCTCACTGACAATGAAGTCGACCAGTTTGTCAATTACCTCTCTGGTAGCCTTCCCCAAGGGCGTCTTTTCGTAGTCAGAAATAGTGAAGTCGATAATACCACCACGAATCAGGACCCCCCCTCCTGTTTCTGTAATAGTCGACTCTGCTTTTCTGCTCTCGATAATAACCCCAGTGTTTGCATCAAATATCCTCATATCCATAGCTATATATCCTCGGACTATGGAAACAACTAGGGGGCCCAGCTGAACTGTGCCAATCTTCTCTTCTGCAAACCCGGTAACTACTGTCTTTACAAGGATCTGAGCACCAAAGAGCTCTCCTACTTTTGCAGCGGTATCTGGTCTGATTACACCAGTCAAGCTCAATCGTTGCTCTCTTAAAATCTCTTCCAAGGCAGAACGTTCGAGTACTATGAATCGACCACTCTGGTGAAGACTGCTAATAAGCATTTCTTCAATACCGTTTGCCAAACCTCTTGGAGCACCCGGAGCAAGAACTTCTACATCTGCAATTGCAACTCGCTTTTTGGGCCCATAGAATTCAATCTCACTAGCTGTAACAACAAGCTCACAGCATAGAACTACGGCAAGAAGCAGAACTACGACCAGAAGAAGTCGTGGAGAACTCTCAGAACTCTTCTTAATAGACATCTAGTAATCCCTCCTTGTCTCAAATGATGCACAGATTATTAGCTCTGACGAAGACAATTGAAATAGTATGAGCTGTTTACTTGGATCTGGTAGTCATAGGGAGTATCGAACGAATGGCAAAAGCTTTGACATTGTGCGAGTAGAACTTGGTTGGTCATGCTCAATACAACTTCACGCAACAAAAAACAAAATGCAGAGCTTCCCAATAACCTGAGAGGACGTAGATGGATGTTTCTCACTTATTGAAGCTGAAGAAAGTGTTCAAGATAAGGACAAAGCTGCTCATCGACAAATACTATCTTAGGAGTCGCCCTAGATTATTGGAAACTCATAGGTTTCCTCTCTGACAGCCCAGAAACCTCACCAGGTAACAGACATGTACTCAGTTCTCTACAAAGGAAAAGAAGAGGAAAAGATGTTGCACTTCAATGGTTTCAGGAGACTCGCCATTTGTAAAGATACGTGGATCTCATAGTACACCAGTCAAACCAACCCAGGAGTTTCCAGATACACCCTACACCTACGGGTCAACTATAGGATAACCATCTCTAAAGATTACCCGCCAATCGTAGTAGACACCATCGTAAGAGCAATCTGCTTTGATTGCGTTGGGATGAATGTATGCGGTCTTGTGGTAGATATCAGAGAAAGCTCTCTCGGAGCGGAGTGTGTAATTTCTCTCATCCAAGTGTGTTATTGTATAGTGATCAGGCGCGAGGGTTGTAGTGTAGATGAGTTTGTTTGCATCCGTGTCATAGATCCTGATTTCTAGAGTATAACTCGACTCATTTGCCACTACTCCTCGAAACTCTGTCGGAAGTCTTCTCCAAATACCTTCCAGAACGCAACCATTCAACAGTACTAAGCTCACCAACAATACAAGTACTATGTACGCTTTTCGCACTGCTTTCACCCCCTCTCGTACCAATTAGACCATAATTCATAATCAAAAAACAACATATCGATCCCCTCGTGGTGAAAAAGGCAAGGAGATACCTCTTCTTGTATCTCTTTTGTCTTCATCTCTCTTTGCACTGCTCTCCTGAATGAAGTTCTATATTACGCAAATGTAAATAAAAAAGTCCGTCCCGAAAAGACCTTCTGCCCGGGGCAGGAGACTATGAGCTCGTGATATCAGCCCTTCTTGTTGATTTCCCAAACTTCGAACTCCAAAACATACTGCTTGAACGCACTCTTCATATCACCGTGGAAGAAGCGGAGTAAATACTCTTTACCGACCAAAATCTAGTTCAGGGGCGTTTTCTGTTTTCGAACGCCCCTTTGTGCTTTGTCTGATAAAAACGAGGAGTATTTATGAATAAATACATTACAGGTAAGTAAATAATAAAGTCTGTCCCAATTTTTTTAAATGTTTTTGCGGTGGTTTGAGACATATTGAAGCGACAAGACAAATAGAGCAATTCCTGAAGTTTTGTCTGTTCAATGAAGTACTTCCTATTACGCTTGAATCAGCTTCTATCGCTGCGACGCACTACGCATATCTTAGAAAACTCGGAACGCCTTTGGATGATATAGATCTTCTCATAGCCGGTATTGCCATCGAAAACGACATGACTTTAGTCACGCACAACATGAAAAACTTCAGCAGAATTCCAGGATTGAAGTTGCAGGACTGGAGAGAATAACTGAATCTCCGCTAATGTTCAGCTTCCCCCATTTGACGTCCCCCACGTCATTCAGAGTTACCAGCACAGGATCTCGCTCAAAAAACCGCTGTGCGCTTAAGAACAACAACGCGCTGATGGCTGTGAAATACGGTTCACCGTTGACCGTTCAAGATCATGAACCCATTCACCGAAAAGGCCGCTGTACGCTTAAAAGCGGTGAACCCGCTGAACGCTGGGAGAGCGGTCCTCCGTCAGCCGTCCAAGAGCAAAAACCCGTCCTCCGATAAGATCAATCGAGAAAGAGCACAGTCGAGACGTTCGCTGCGCTCATGAGAGAAGAGAGAGAGAAAGAAGAAACCAGTCAGAGGCGTTGAAGCTTCCGCCGCCACAAGCATCTCTCTCTTTGATATGCACTTGACCAAGAACGAAGAACTGATCCTTGCTCTGGAACAAAGAACAATGTTTTTCTCTTTGACGGCTGCTCTGCGGAGAACGGTGAACAGTTGACGGAAAGCCTGCTTGAACGCGAATCAAAGGAACGCGGAACTGCTCTTGAGAAAATGGAGTCCCTATTTTGTCGTCTAATAGCGTGTTTGGATAGCCAATAGGGCACTATTACTCTCTATTAACAGAAAAAGATTGCTTTGCCTGCAATGTAACAAGTGGTATATTATTCACAAGAGAGCGTAGCACTTACATTCCCGCATAATCTCATAGACTTGAAGTGTTAATTCCCGGTGCGAGGCCTCGCTAGTGGGGGTGGGTTATGAAGAACAAGCTTCTGTCTGTCTGTTTATTCTTGTTTCTCTTTTCGATTATGTTTCTCCTTCTTGGCTGTCCTACCATTGACAAACCACCAAAACTGACCATACCTGATAAGACAGTAGATGAAGGACAGGTACTTCAGTTCGACCTAAAACAATACGCCGAAGACAAAGACAAGAACACCCTTGCCTTTGCAATAGTATCCGGAGTTGGAGAGATAGTGGGGAGCGATTACAGATACACCCCGACATTTGATGACTCCGGCCAGAAAGAGGTGAAGATAAGAGTAACGAATGCAAAGGATAAGTCAGCAGAAGACACATTCAAAATAACGGTAAACGATGTTAACAGACCCCCTGTATTGGACATACCGGACCAGACGATGAACGAAGGAGAAACCCTTACCCTCAACCTAAACGACTATGCAGATGACCCCGATGAAGACGATCTAACCTTTACTCTAGTATCCGGAGTTGGAGAGATAACCGGTGCGACATATACCTACACCCCCGATTACGATGTACTGAAAAAGGTTAGAGAGTACGACCCGGCAGCCGAGAGTATAGATTTCGAGGTAAGCATAAGCGCGAACGATGGAAAGGGTGGAGAAGCGACCTCTACTTTTACCATAAGTGTAACCGACGTAAACAGACCCCCTATGCTGGACATACAGGACCAGACGATGAACGAAGGGGAGACCCTTACCCTCAACCTGAACGACTATGCAGATGACCCGGACGGAGATGCTCTAACCTTTACTCTAGTATCCGGAGTGGGAAACATAGCGGGATCTACATACACCTACACAGCTACATACACAGATGCCGGAACGAAGACTGTAACTGTGAGAGTAACGGACAATAAGGGCGGAAACGGTCAAGTTGCTTTTGGAATAACGGTCAATAGACTACCTGTGATCAATAAGTTGAGCGGTCCATCCGGAACGATGAACCAGAGTAGCGTCACTTTCAGCTGGGCCGGAGACGATCCCAACGGGAGCATAGCCTTATACGAATACAGAAAAGACGGAGGAAGCTGGACAGACCACGGCTTGAACACGAGTTACACGTGGAGCGGCTACTCAGAGGGCGCTCACGTATTCGAAGTCAGGGCGCAGGACGACGAAGGTGCCTATTCGAATGTAATCTCCTGGAACTTCGTTTACGATATACCCAACATTCCACCGGTAATAGAGAAAGTGAGTGGAATGGAGGGGGCGATAGGGGAAGACAGCAACGCATTCAGCTGGGACGGAGTCGATCCCGACGGGAGCATTACCTTATACGAATACAGAAAAGACGGAGGAAGCTGGACAGACAACGACTTGAACACGAGTTACACGTGGAGCGGCTACTCAGAGGGCGCCCACGTATTCGAAGTCAGGGCACAAGACAGCGACGGCGCCTATTCGAATGTAATCTCCTGGAACTTCACTTATAATGCAGCTTCACAGGAAACCGGAGGCTTCAAAGTGGCCAACTCATGGGGAATAGGGGGATGGGAAAACGTCCCTGACGGTTTTCTGTATATAACCTATGAAGCCATGAAACAGAATAAGGTTCTGTGCTTTGTGGTCGATCCCAAAGACAACTATGAACCCAGAGCGATAGCCATTTTCAAGATATCACACCTGGTCAGGGATGATTGTAGCGTTTATGTAGGCGTAGGAAACCCCTCTTCTCCTTCAAGAGAGAAGAGATTCGATGACTATTATCAACGTAGCGGGCCACACCCTTACCCAGACAACAAAATGGTCTTGGACATAACCGAACTCCTTCCATTCAATAACGAGACGTTATATCTGAAAGTATATGATACGAATACAGGCAGCACAGGCACTATCGAGTTCTTCTCGGTAGAGATATACGACAATTATCCATCGGGTATCCCTTCAAGTGTCTTCACATCCACACAGACACCAAAGAACACCGTCAACAACTCTTATGTGAATGTACAGATCCCGGGCGTCACAGTCTCGGCCGCTTCGAACTACGATCTCTCTTCAAACGATGGAGGTCTTTCAAAGAGACTACTCGAAGGAATGAAAGAAACGATGGGTGTGTATGAAGAGGGAAGAGGCTACAACGAGATAATAAACGGTTACGGCACTGGTCTGAGACCGCCCTCGGTTGAAGAGTGGGAAGAGATAGCAAACAGCTGGTATGAGATGGAGGCTTTTGGTCTGCAGGAGACGCTACCTGTTTCTCTTGACCATTCAAGTTCGATCCACTTTCCACCGATAGGTAATCAGGGAAACGAAGGTTCATGTGTAGCCTTCTCGGTAGGGTATTACACAGCCACTTTTTATGAAGCCTGTGACAGGAACTGGGACCTAAGCGGTGCTCAATGGGTGGGAGGATACTACGGGGCGCCCACTGCTTCCTACCAGGACAGGATACTCAGTCCAGATTTCATCTATCACCAGATAAACGATGGCTATGATCAAGGTTCCGCATACCAGGATGCGATGAAGCTTATATCTAATACAGGCGTGAGCAGCTGGAAAGAGATGCCCTACAATCCTAACGACAGCAAGACATGGCCTTCGGAGTCTGCGTGGAGAGAAGCCCCGAGGTACAGGAGCCGCACCAACGTAATGAGAGTCCTGATGGTAGAAAACGATCAGGACATTCAGACACTGAAATCGTACATAAATGCCGGATATCTAGTTTCCATTTCCGTCGACGCTGACAAGTATGCAAACTTGAGTCCCTCCGACGTATGGAACAGTACGAATTACACGAATCCAAACACTAATCACGCAAACACTATCGTTGGCTACGATGACCATTTGTAAATAATGGAGGCAGTCCGCAATTTACCCAGAAGTAAAACACGATGGCAAATACGTTCTAAGAACAAACAAAACTTACCAATAGAGAGGTTGCTCAATCGTACAAATTACTGTGGAAAGTAGAGAGGGCATTCAGGGAACTGAAGAGCGGGCTCGATCTTCGCCCTATATACCATTACACAGACACGAGGGTGAAGGGCCACATAATGATCTGTTTCCTTGCGCTTGTAATGGAGACTGCCTTATGTAGAAAGCTGAAAGAGATTGGAAGTACTTTCTCTTACGCAGAAATACTCGAAGACTTGAAAGAGATAAGGGCAGTTGAGCTAACGGTAGAAGGCAAACGCTTTCTTGCAAGGACTGAAATGATGGGCAATGCTTACGACGCTTTCAAAGCACTCAAAATAAGACCCCCGGATCTACTCAAAGAGATTGCATAATATACCACTATGGTGGTACGTCTGTTTTTCTTTTCATTTTTCCCCTTGTTTAGCTGTTTTTAGATTCGTTGCTGTCAAAGTTGAGTATGAACGAATATGCTGAACAGCAGATCAGCGATTGTGAATTCGAAGCGATGGCGATGGAGCTATTGAAAGTTCTAAAGAGGAGCTGCTGTACTTCAGGAACTTCAAAGAATACTTTCCGTGCAAAGGAGCCATGGAAACCTTCAATCAATACTAAAAACGTCAGGGAGAAGCATAGATTTTATGCTCCTCCCCGGGAGGAATGTTTGTATGCTTACCAGAATTATTCTTTGACTCCGCCGGCAGTTAGTCCGCCTATAATATACTTCTGGAGAGTGAGAGTGAAGATGATTACGGGTATGAGTATTATAGTGCCAGCGGCCGCCAGTTGTCCCCATCTTGGCGCATACTGACCGAGAAACCCGTTCACCGATATAGGAGCCGTCTTTGTAGAAGTTCCCGTGAGAACAAGCGCATAAATGAATTCGTTCCATGACATTATGAACGCAAAAATTGCGGCCACCATAAGTCCAGGCGCCGTGAGGGGGAGAAAGATCTTCCAGAATATCTGTATTCTGTTGCAGCCATCCACGCGGGCAGCCTCTTCAAAAGAATAGGATATTGAAGAGAAGAATGGCAGAAGCAACCAGATAACATAAGGTATATTAAAACTCGTGTATGCAAGTATGAGCGAAATATATGAATCGGTCATTGCGAGTGAGTCAAACAACATGAACAGTGGCACAGCGAGTGCTATCTGCGGAACCATTCTCGATACCAGGAAGGAATACGAAACGACTTTTCGTCCTTTGAACCTGAATCTCGAGATTCCATATGAGGCCATAGCGCCCACCAGCAAAGAAATAGCGGTCGATGACAACCCCACTATGAGACTGTTCTTTATTGAAGGCAGAAAGTCGCTCTTCCCGAGAACTCTCTTGTAACTCGTGAGATTTGGGTTGAAACTGAAGGGGTTAGAATTGCGAATATCCAAATCTTTCTTGAATCCGCTGCTGATTATGATGAATATCGGAAACAGCTCTACCGCTACTATTATCAGTGCTATGGTAAATAGAATCCACTTTGTTATCGCTCTTTTTCTCCTCATTTTCGCCATAAATACCACCAAACCTTAAAGCGTGTCGATGTCCATATTCTTTCTCACCAGACCGAAAGCGAACAAAAGACTGACAATTATGAGAATGACGGCCATGGAAGAAGCGTAGCCCAGCTTACCAAACTCAAAGGCCTGCTTGTGAATATAGAGTGAATACAGCATAGTTGCGTTTCCGGGTCCACCATTAGTCATGACAAAGACCTCGGAGAATATCCTCAAAGCGTCTATTGTTCTAAGAAGTATTGCCGTGGTTATAGTCTGTTTCAACATCGGAATTGTTATCAAGAAGGTCTTCTTGAAGAAGTTTGCACCATCGAGCTCTGCAGCCTCCATTATATCCGCGGGAAGGCTTTTAAGCCCTGCATATAAAATCATGAACATGAAGGGCCACATCCTCCAAATATCCTGCACAATAACAGCGATATATGCGAGACCGCTGTCTGAAAGAATGCCTCTGGACGCATCGAAACCGACGATCTCGAGCAGATAGCTTATCACTCCATATCCCGGTTGAAGCATCAATCTCCAGGTAAGACCCGAGAGTACGGGCAGCGTAAAGACTGGCAGCAGTAAAAGTGTTCGCAGCAATCCCGCAGCCGGAAATTCCCTGTTGAAAAGTATAGCCACAAAGAAACCTATTACGAGCTGAATAGGTATCGCGATCAATATGAAGCCTAGCTGAAGAGAAAGCGAATTCCAGAATTGCCTGTCTTTGAAAAGATCGAAGTAGTTCTGAAATCCAATAAAGGCTCTTCTCCCGTCATCGACCTGTGCCCAGTTGAAAAAAGACAGTACAACCGAATATATGATTGGAAATACAAGGACTACACCGACAATGATGAGCGCCGGCAAAATGAAGTAAAGATAGGAAAGAACTCCCTTGCGGGAGTTCCTTCGAATCAATCTGTTGCTAATTTTCATACTTGTCGAGTAGTGCCTGCACCTGGTCTACCATGTTATTTATCGCGGTTACGGGATCGACAGTCCCAAGAACGGCAGCCAGCCAGTTTACTTTGATCTGTTCAGAGATCTCTGGATAGAAGGCTGCCCTGTTAGGCCTGCTGACTGCAAATAGCCCTGAATCTGCCATTCCTTCGTACCAAGGATTTGTCTCTAGAAGGACAGGATTTGTGAGAAGATCTGTTCTTACGGGTGTCATTCCATCTTCGGCAAGCTTTATGCCGGCATCGTAAGAGTTCAACCAGTATGCAAACTCTGCTGCCGCTGCGGCATTTGTCGAAGCCTTTGGGATACCTAGAATCCAGCAACCTCTTACCGCGGCACGGGCGGATGGACCGGCCGGCGGCGCAGTATACTCTATCTTTCCAACAACGAGAGATTCGTCTTCGTTTTCGTGTGAAGGGATAATACCCGGCCACTGGAACATCGAGAAGACCTTTCCGTCGCTGAAGGCCGCTATTCTTTCGGCATGACCCATATCGTTGGCACCTGGAGGTGCATACTGCATAAGCCGCTTGTAGAAGAGAATGGCTTCAAGCGCTTTCTCCTTGTCGAGAGTTATGACGTACTTTCCGGCAACATCCTGCATGAAGTGCGTACCAAAGGCTTCAAAGAACATTATGGCCTCGCAGGTTGCTCCTTCTGTGTTTTTTGTGAACGGTGCCCAGCCATATATTCCCTTTGTTTTAAAGAATTCGGCCATGTTTGCAAGCTGATCCAGCGTTTCGGGAACTCTCAACTCATAGCCAAACATTTCCATGAATTCCTTCTTGAATTGTGGGTCTTCGACCAGATCCTTTCTGGTGATCCAAACATATACGTTTCCGTTAATCGGAATTCCCTGAATCTCACCCTTCCAGAGGGCAGCCTCAAAGATCGCTTGAGGAATCTCGGTGGTGCTTATCTTCTTGAAGGTCTTTCCCTCGGGCCATTTTGAATAAGGAACGAGAAGATCTCCGAACTTCGCGACATTACCTTCGTCTATGGCTACAAGGTCGTAGTTTGCTTTGTTCTCGGTAACATTGAGAGATGTTTTCTGGAGCATTGAACCTGATGGAATCAACTCGAGATCGACTTTAATTCCGGTTGCCTTTTCGAAATCCTTAAGATTCGCTACCCAAGCCTGTGTGTGTGCATCGTCCCAGGCAAGAACTTTGATATTTGTGGCACCGAATGCAGTTAAACATAACAGAGCCAGAAAGAGAACTACTAGCAGTTTCTTCATAATTGAACCTCCCTTTTTTGAAGTTGAACATAGCTAAGAAAGAGAACTAACAGATAGCAAAGGATCTACTTGAATGATTCTACAATAAATGATAGGCAAATAACAACATATAATTAAAGGCGTTAACTAATACAAGGCTAACCATAGGTTAGTATGGAGAAGATACGTTGAGAACACGCTTGATAATCGGCTATAACTGCTCGTAAAAAAAGAAGGTACCATTTACTAATTCGGGGCAATTGAGAAGATACTTAAATTAACAGGTTGAATTATTCTGTTATATCTCCACTTTTTTCCGTGATAGAATGTAGCTGATGTCGTTTAGTTAATTGTGTTTACTAATTCGAAATTCCGATTCTTAGGAAATTTCCGGAGGAAATAGTTGATTTATGGTGAATAAGACTTACGGGTTGAACGTATCGTCTATCAAACCGAGAAACCGTTCTCTAATACTGAGACTTCTCAGGGATCGAGGGCCTCTTTCAAGGAGAGAAATGGCATTGCTGTCGGGGTTGACGCCGGCAGCGGTTACTAATCTGGTGAATGAGATGATAGATCAGGGCTTACTTAAGGAAACCGGGATGGCCCAGAGAAGTTCGAAGGCAGGTAGAAGGAGAATTCTTGTAGATATCGATAAAGAGAGAAAGTACATAATAGGTCTCAATATAAGCACAAAGACTACAGCCATTGGTGTTTCGGATATGGACTTCAATCTTCTTGGTTATGAGGAGTTCAATACTAAAAGAGAGAAATCTGCGACTGAATTCCTTAACGAGATTTCGAGCAGAGTTATGCAAATGCTCTGGAAACAGAGCATTACCAAAGATAATGTTCTCGGTATCGGTATCGGTATCGTCGGAAGTGTCGATCCGGAAAGCGGTCAGAGCAATCTCGCCTATGGGATATGGTCCCAGCCGGTAAATATCCGTCAAATACTCGAAGAGAGTTTGGGTATAAAAGTAGTAGTCGAAAATAACGTCAGAGCGCTTGCAGTTTCGGAATTGAGTTTGCAAAAGCACTCAGGAGTGAACAATCTTATATTTGTGAAGCATAGTCCCGGACTCGGTTCTGCGATGATAATCAACAAGAGTTTGTTCTACGGATCCACAGATTGTGCTGGCGAAATCGGTCATATGGTTATAGAAAGGGAGGGACCCCTGTGCAGGTGCGGGCAGAAGGGTTGTCTTGAAGCCCTGACGTCGGCCGAGAATATTATTCGGGAAATCAAAGAGCTAATGCAAAGAGGAGAGACTCCATGGCTAAACTTAAATGCCGATGATAGGAATCTATCTTTGGAAGATATCGTTGAAGCTTACGAAGCGAGAGATATGGGAGTCATAAGAGTTGTTGAAAAGGCTCTGGAGTATTTGAGTCTTGGCATAGCAAACGTAATGAAGATCTTCAATCCAGAAAGAGTAATTCTTTACGGACCGCTCTTCAAAAGCGATCATATCTTTCAGTCTCTTCTGAAAAAGATAGATCAACTCGCTCCAGACAGCAATAGTTCTTCAGTCGTTCACTTAAGCGCGCTCGATAGTGATAACAAAATAATAGGCGGATTGTCGCTTGTTCTTGAGAGACTGTTCTTCGAAACGGGAGCAGCCTCTATCGGAAGCAAAACCGCCTGATTTGAAAGCGGAGGTTTCCATGCAAAGAGTGAAGTTAGGAGTGGTCTGCCTTGCCAGAAAGACCTTCGATCATCTGGCAGCGCAGGAACTGTACGGAAGAATCAAAAGCGAACTTGACACAATACCTGAAGTCGAATGGTTCTTCGTCGATGAACTCGTAATCGAGATTTCTGAGGCCGATCAAGCTGCGAAAAGACTCTCGGAGTCTGGTATAGACGGTCTGATAGTTATAAGCGGTACTTTTCATTTAGGCCATCTAGTATTGGAGCTTCATAAGCAAGTAAGAAAGCCAATACTACTGTGGGGACTCGACGAACTACCATACAACGGTGGAAAGATAAGGCTGAACTCGATCTGTGGTGTAAACCTGAACGCTTCGAACCTCTACAAATCCGGAGAGCGTACCTATCATGTCGTTATTGGAGATAAGGTCGATACTAACTGGATAAATGCGATAAGGATTAAGAAGGCCCTTTCCACCAGCCGCATTGGGATTATCGGTTATCGGGCACACGGTTTTTTCAATCTCGATATCGACGAATTGAGCACTTATAGAGAAACAGGTATCCTACTCGATCACTATGAACTAGATTCAATATTCTCACACGAAGTTTCGACAAAAGAGATTGAAGTCTCTAAAGGAGATATTCTAAGAGTCTTTAACACAGATGGAGTTAGCCAGAAACAGGTTGACAGAGTGGCGTCTCTTGCGGCTAAACTGAAGGGCTTCATGACATTGAACTCGCTCGATGCGATCGCTATTCGTTGCTGGCCAGAGTTTGCAACTACATTTGGAATCTCTCCCTGTGCCGCGATGTCTTATGTCCAGTCTCTCGGCTTTATCACGGGTTGCGAGGGTGATGTTGAAGGAGTCATGAGTATGCTGGCCCAAAAAGCCGTAGGAGCAGAAACTCCTTTCCTGGCAGACTTTTCGCAGGTTGATCTCAAAGAAAACTTCGCCCTTTTATGGCATTGCGGGGTTGCTCCCTGTAATCTTGCAGATGGGAGTTCAGTCTGCTCACTAGACACTTACTTTGCAGGAGGTAAAGGCGTTACGGCCGATTTCGTTATGAAGTCAGGCGAGTTCTCAGTCTGTCGGCTCGATTCGGTAAGTGGAAAGTACAGAGTCTTCCTTGGTCACGGAGAGGCCGTCCCTATGGAAAAATCCTTGAAGGGGACTTATATGAAGGCAGTCTTTGACGAAGACGTTCGGACAGTTCTCGAAAGAGTTATCTACAACGGTATTGCTCATCACATCTCAGTTTCTTACGGTAACTACATAGAATCATTCAAAATCCTCGCCAGGATCAACGGCTGGGAAGTCATTGGGGGTTGAAAAAATGTCAGTTGGCAGAGAAAGCGAGAAAATTCCTCTTTTGAACAAGATATTCTTTGGCTCTGGCGACATCTTCGGAGGCGGTGCCTTCAACATAATCAACTTTTTTTACGCGATCTTTCTTACAGATGTGGTAGGTCTAGATATGGTCTTCGTCGCCCCTGTGTTTCTTGTAGGCAAGATATGGGATGCCATAACCGATCCCTTTATGGGAAGCATAACCGATAGAACTAGATCAAGGTTTGGAAGACGCAGGCCCTACTTTCTCGCAGGTATCGGTCTAGTCTTCATTTCATTTATGATACTCTGGTATCCTGTCGATTTCGATTCTCAGGCGGCAAAGTTTCTCTATATATTGTTTGCTTACCTCTTCTTCAATACAGTAGTGACCATGATCATGATCCCTTATCAGGCAATGGCGGCCGAAATATCGCTCGACTACAACGAAAGGACATCAGTCAACTCGATCAGGTTGCTCTTCTCGCTGGTCTCTTCGCTTGCATGTGCACTGGTTCCCATGATGATAGTCAACTCTTTTGAAGATATAAGAACAGGATATATAGCTATGTCCGTGGTCTTTGGTCTGATATTCTCACTTCCATGGATAGGAGTCTTCGCTTTTACAAAAGAGAGAAAAGACTTCTCTTCGGTTGAAGCTAACTTGAACCTCAAGAGCATGTTTGTTGAACCGTTGAAGCTCAAATCCTTCAGGTACCTTCTCGTAATGTTTCTGACGGCCTACCTTGGAATGGACATAGTCTCCATGATTTTTGCCTATTACATGAAATACTATATCGAGAAGCCAAACGCCCTGCCTCTCGTCCTTGGCGCCCTTTTGATCGTGGAGATCCTTTTCATACCTTTTTATGCCTTTCTGGCAAAGAAGAAGGGTAAGACCTTCTCCTTCATTCTAGGATCTTTCGTATGGATAGTCGGTTCTGTCGCTATCTTCTTTGTTCCCCAGAACGCATCCCTGCCGGTGGTCTTCTTTCTTGCGGGATTTGTCGGAGCGGGAGTATCTGCCGCGGCAGTTATACCACACACAATATTCGGCGACGTAACAGATGTCGGTGAACTGGCATATGGGCAGCGAAGAGAGGGAAACTTCAGCGGTCTCATAACCTTCACACGAAAATTCGCCTCCGGAATAGCCGTGGCGCTGGCGACTTTCATTCTTGGTGTCGCCGGTTATGTTAATCCCGAAAGAGTTGTGGAAGACGGTGTAACAAAGATGATAGAAAAGCCGCAGGGTGCTGCCGTGTTACTCTCTATAAGATTGATAATCGCACTCGTGCCTGTTATTCTCATGACCTTTGGCATTATTGCAGCAAAGAAATACCCGCTCGATTCTGAAAGCCACAGAAGGCTTATAGAGTATCTCAACAGGAAGAGACATAACGAGAAGACGACTATGAGCGATGAAGAGGTCGATGAACTGAAGAGGAGACTTATATAAACAGATGAGCGTCGGTCTTTTTCTATCGCTCCTGACATTGAGTCTTGTCTGGGGAAGCTATTATGTCGCGAACAGAGTCTCTCTCCAGTATCTCTCACCTTTCTTTGTGGGTCTAGTGGTCAGAGCAGTTACTTTCTTGCTTCTTATAATTCTAATGACCTTCAAGAGACAGGTGAAAGAGCTTTTCAAAGTGAAGGGAATACTTTCAAAGCTCTTGCTGATAGGTGTTCTAGGATTCTCTCTGGACATAACAGCTTTCATTGGTCTGAGACTTTCAAGTGCAGCAAATGGAGCTGTCCTACTAAAGGCTGACGTGCTCTTTGCGAACCTTATAACGATCTTCTTTCTTAAGGAGCGTTTCAGTTACCGCGACTGGCTTTATACGGGAGGGGTTCTCTTGGGTGTTGGCCTTGTTGTGAATATAGATCTTGTGAATTTCAGATTCGAAGGGATCGGAGACATCTTCTTTCTTCTGAGTGCCTTTTTCGTTTCTTTGAACGCCTTTGTGATAAAATCCGTGCAATTAGATAGAGTAAATCCGGCCTCAGACAATGTGGTAGCCTTTTACAACAATTTTATAACAATGGGAATCTTCGCAATAATTTTCTTCCTGTCGGACAAAGGTGCTTCTTTACCGACAGTTCGAGAGAACAGTTTTCTTGTCCTTCCATTACTGTACGCCGGAGCTATGCAGACGTTTATATACTTACTCTACTACTTCAACCTCAGAAGACTTCCAGTGTGGCTGGTTAAGATTACTCTTCTTATGATGCCCGTATTTGCGACTATTATAAGTTTCCTTTTGCTGAAAGAGGGTTTGAAGCTTATTCAGGTGCTAGGAATGATAATTGTTTTGATGTGTACCGCAGGAATTATCATAGAACAGAAGAGAAAGAAAGAGTTAAAGGTAACTTAGAAAGGGAGGTTTTTTATGGATATGAACTTCTTTCTCCCGGTGAAGGTAATATTTGGGAGCGGAAGAATTAGAGAACTTGGCTCACTCGTAGTAGGAAACAGAACTATGATCGTTTCAGATAGTATTCTTCTGGACCTAGGCTTTGTCTCTGAAGTTAAGGGAGAAGCCGGTAGAACCGATATTATAGAGTTTTGCGAAGTCGAACCGAATCCCAGCTGCGAGACCGTAGATAGAGCAGCGAAAATTGGCAGAGAACACTCTGTGGATACTATCGTTGCCGTCGGAGGCGGTAGCGTAATGGATACTGCAAAGGCTGTGGCCTGTCTGATGTCTAATACTGGAAAGATAAAGGACTATCTGGACGGCAGCAGAACCTTCACTTCCAGAAAAGTTAGACTGATATGTGTTCCAACGACTTCGGGAACGGGGAGTGAAGTAACCAATGTTGGAGTCTATACAGATAAATCAAGCGGCGTTAAAAAGCCGATGGTCTCGGAGTTCTTCTGGAGTGACTTTGCGATAGTGGATCCTGAACTTACATTCTCACTTCCAAAGAGCGTTACAGCCTCTACGGGTCTGGACGCACTTTCACATGCGATAGAATCCTACTGGGCTAAGTCCAGCCAACCCGTGAGCGAGTCTCTCGCTATCCGGGCGATCGATCTGATTATGAACAATCTGCGTAGAGCCTGTATCGACGGCGATAAAGAGTCCAGAGAGGGCCTTTCAATGGCTAGCCTTCTAGCGGGAATGGCCTTCAGTCAGACCAGAACGACTATCCTTCACGCGATCAGCTTTCCTCTAACAAACGTTTATGGCGTTCCCCATGGATTCGCCTGTGCCCTTGCAATGCCTGAGGTGCTGAAACTCAATTACAAGGTAATCGGCGAGAAACTTGACATTCTGATAAGATACTTGGGGTTCGAAGACGTTGGTGAGTTCGCAGTAGCCATAGAAGATCTGATGATCGTGGGAGAGGCTCCGAGAAAGCTATCTGAAATCGGAATCAGAGAAGAGGATCTCGACGGACTCGTCGATTCCTCGCTCTCCTCGCCAATAGCGAAACTGAATCCGGCAAATATTGGCAGAAAAGAGCTTAGAGAGATATTCGAGCATATTCTTCAGTGAGGTGGATAAATTGAATAAGGATGAGATTCAAGAACTTCAAAGAAAGGCAAGAAAGGTGAGGGCTCTGGTAATCGAAATGATCGGCCGCCTAGGCGTTGGCCATATAGGTGGAGCTTTGTCGATCGTCGATGCACTCACGGTCCTTTACTTCAGAGTGATGCAAGTTAGGCCAGAAGAACCTTCGTGGCCGGAAAGAGATCACTTTGTTCTCTCGAAGGGCCATGGTGGACCGGGCCTGTATGCCGTACTGGCCGAGAGAGGATTCTTCTCTACTGACCTCCTCTGGACTCTGAATAAGCCCGAAACACTATTACCTTCCCATTGTGACAGACTGAGAACCCCGGGAATAGATATGACGGCCGGCTCGCTTGGCCAGGGATTCTCTGCGGCAGTAGGTATTGCAATAGCCAAAAAGATCTCGGGGAACCCTTCGAGGGTCTTCACAATAATTGGCGATGGTGAGAGCCAGGAAGGCCAGATCTGGGAAGCTGCAATGCTCGCTTCTCACAGAAAACTGGATAATCTAATTGCGATGCAGGATTACAACAGAATGCAGATCGACGGAAATATCTCTGACGTAAATGGACTTGAACCTCTAGAAGACAAGTGGCGGGCCTTCGGCTGGAATGTGACTTCCATAGATGGCCACAATGTAGAAGAGATAACCGATGCGATCGGAAAGGCAAAAGAGCGACGCGATCGCCCTTCAATGATCATACTAAATACTATCAAAGGCAAAGGAGCCTATTTCGCCGAGGGTAAGCTTTCCAGTCACAACATGAAAGTGACCGAAGAAGAGTGGCAGAATGCTATCGTCGAACTCCAGAGGGAAGGAGTGTAGTTAAATGGAACTGTCAGGACGAGAGCTTAGAAGTGTTTACACGGAAAAACTAATGGAAATTGCTGAAAAAGACGATAGAGTAGTCGTGCTTGAAGCCGATCTTGGCAAGGCTTCGGGAACAATACCTTTTAAGGATAAGTACCCAGATCGCTTCATAGACGTCGGAGTCGCCGAAGCCAACATGATAGGAGTAGCATCTGGATTGGCCGTGATGGGTAAGATTCCGTTTGCCCACTCGTTCACTCCGTTTGCTACACGAAGGGCGTATGATCAAATTGCAATATCGGTTGCGTACGCCAGATTGAATGTCAAGATTGGAGGAACCGATCCCGGAGTAACGGCAGAGCTTAACGGAGGAACCCATATGAGCTTCGAGGATGCCGGTATCGTGAGAAATCTGCCCGGAATGATCGTGGTGGAACCAGCCGATTCGGTTCAACTTCTTTCATTGCTTCCCCAGATAATGGAAGTCGACTCCCCTGTCTATATGAGGCTCGATAGAAAGAACACAAAGCTCTTCTTCGAACCCGATACAGAGTTTACGCTTGGAAAAATCCATCAGATAAGGGATGGAAGCGATGTGACGATTATCTGCAGTGGAATAATGATACAGAGCTCAGTAGAAGCGGCAAAGATTCTCGAAAGAGAAGGTGTTAATGCCCGTGTTCTCAATATGCACACCCTCAAGCCGATCGACAGAGAACCGATACTGAAGGCTGCTGAAGAGACCGGTGCAATAGTAACGGCCGAAAACCACAGTATAATTAACGGTTGGGGAAGCGCGGTAGCCGAAGTTATCTCTGAGGATTGTCCGGTACCGCTTAGAAGAATAGGAGTCAGAGACCATTTCGGAGAGGTTGGAATGACCGACTTTCTTCTGAAGAAATACAAAATGACGGCCGAAGATATCGCGCAGGCCGCAAGAGATGCCATGGCATTGAAGTCAAAGGATGCAGGAGGTAAAGATGTTCAGGGTAATGAATAGCAAGAACAGGTTGCAGATTTATCTTGACGAAGTGCTGTTGATCGATCACTCGAGAGAGAGACCAAGTATCTTCCTGGGAAAGGGTAATGAGACATTCGACATGTATCACGGAAGCTTCGAAATTGTGGACGAGCTGGAAGAGAGGATCGCGCTTCGCGACTGGAGAGTGAAGGAGAATCTCCCCGAAGAAGTCGTTTTGATCTTTGGAAAAAATCTTGAAGAGATCGAAATAACACTCTCCTTCTTCGAGGGTCGAATGAAGATGGAGTTAAAGGGTAATAACTCTAAGGCCAACCGGTTATGGATAAGAATAATGGCCGAACCGGGCGAGCATATTTACGGTTGTGGAGAACAGTTCTCCGAGCTTGATCTCAGGGGAAAGAAGGTGCCTCTCTGGGTCTCTGAACAGGGCGTGGGGAGAAACAAGAAGGAATTGCTGACCTTCTTTGCCGATAAGCTCGAAAGGGCCGGCGGCGACTGGTACACCACTTACTATCCCCAACCAACGTTCGTTTCGACAAGAAGGTTCTACTGCCACGTAAATGACAGTCACTATATGAGATTTGATTTTTCCCATGACGATTATCATGAGCTAGAATGCTGGGCTATTCCAGAATCAATAATATTCGGGACGGGAAAGAGCCTTCTGGAAGTTCTCGAAAAACAGTCGGCCTACCTTGGAAGACAGCCGGAGCTGCCGGAATGGTCCTTAGATGGAGTCCTTCTTGGTCTTCAGGGTGGAATGGACATAGTGATGCCTAAAGTTGAAGAGGCTCTTAAGAGAGGGCTAAAGATTGCGGCGATATGGATTCAGGACTGGGAAGGTAAGAGAATCACTTCATTTGGAAAGCAGCTAATGTGGAACTGGGAGTACGATCGTACGATGTACCCGGACCTTCCGGCGCTTATAGAAAAGCTTAAGAATCGTGGAATTAGAGTCATGGGTTACGTAAATCCCTTTCTGGCGCTTGAAGGGAACCTCTACAAAGACGCATCGGAAAATGGCTATCTCGTAATGAAAAGCGACGGGAGCGAGTACCATGTGGTTATAACTACCTTTCCGGCAGCAATTGTAGATATCACAAATCCAGAAGCCTATGTCTGGTTGAAAGAGATAATCAAGAATAACATGATCGGTATTGGTCTCTCCGGCTGGATGGCGGATTTTGGTGAATATCTTCCCACGGATGCAGTTCTCTATTCGGGTGAAGATGCCCGGAGCTTTCACAACAGATTTCCGCCGATCTGGGCCAGACTGAATCGAGAGGCCGTTGAAGAGGCCGGAAAACTTGGAGAAGTCTTCTTCTTTACAAGAGCTGGATATACGGGAACTACCGCCTATTCGACTCTGATGTGGGCCGGAGATCAGATGGTAGATTGGAGCGTGGATGATGGACTTCCTTCGGTGATACCCGCAGCGCTCTCCCTGGGTTACAGTGGTTTCGGTCTCTCACATTCAGATACGGGGGGCTATACAACCATAAAGAATATAATGGGTAACGTAACTAGATCTAAGGAACTTTTTATTAGATGGAGCTCGCTTTCGGCATTTACGCCGGTAATGAGGACACATGAGGGGAACAGACCCGACGACAACTGGCAGTTCGACTCCGACGACGAGACTCTTCTTCACTTTGCAAAGATGAGCAGCATTCACCAGAAATTGAAACCTTATCTTAAAGAGCTAATTAGTGAGAATAGCACGAGAGGAATTCCGGTAATGAGGCATCCTCTTCTCCATTACGAAGGCGATCACAATTTCTACACGATGAAGTATCAGTATATGCTGGGGCCAGATCTTATGGTGATTCCAGTTATCGAAGAAGGTAAGAGGACACAGGAAGTCTATCTTCCCGAAGACGAATGGATAGATTTATGGTCTGGTAAAGAATACGGTCCCGGTAGATATGTCGTCGATGCTCCTCTGGAGACGATTCCTGTCTTCTTCAAAAAGAACTCGAATTTTGCCGGACTCTTCAGAGAGCTGGCGGATATTGGAGGTAAAGATGTTTGAAAAGAGAATAGTTATTGGTGCGGACAAGTCCGGTTTCCCCTTGAAGGAGGCCCTAAAATCCCATCTATTAGAGAAGGGCTACGAAGTCGAAGATGTTGGAATGCAGTCTATGGAAGATTTTCAGCCTTACTTCGAAGTTGCGCCAAAGGTTGCTAGAAAGGTCCAAGCTGGAGAGTTCGACCGAGGCCTTCTCTGCTGCGGTACCGGAATGGGAATGGCAATTGTAGCCAATAAGTTCAAGGGAATCTATGCAGCCGTAGTCGAAGGCAGCTACGCCGCCAAGATGGCAAAGGTAATTAACAACGCAAATGTCCTTACGATGGGAGGCTGGAAACTGGCTCCTCAAGAAGCGATAGATATGTTGGATCGCTGGCTGAATGCCAGTTTTACCGAAGGCTTTCCCGAAGACAGACAGGAATTCTTGAAAAATGCTTTTGGAAAAGTTAAAGAGATAGAAGAAGAGAATTTCCGTTAGGCATATGCGAAAAGGCTGTCAAGCGAGTCGATAGAGGGTAGACGTAAGAAGATCAAGATCTTTGCGCTCTTCCAACCTCTAGCCTGTCGCCTCTAACCTCTGCTCCTATCGTCGCGCCAGTTCCGCTTCGCGGGCAAAAGATCGATGGAGAGTGGAGCTGAGACAAAGAACATCGAGACGTTCGCTTCGCTCACGAGAAGGCGGGGAAAAATCCATCACTGCTGAAATAAGACGCAATGCCGCCTTCGGCGGGATGCAATTCGCCGAAGAGCAGCGGCGGACGCAAGGCTGGCTTCGCCAGGAAGTGATTCCCGGAGGAACGTCCGGGGAAGTGATGCGCCGAAAGATCACCGGCGGAGGCGATGCTGGCGCTTGCGCCCCAGGATGAAGCGAAAGAGCAGGAGTCGATCTCAGTTTATGCTGGTCACAAAGAGCCGCTGAAGGCTGTAAGCAGGGTAGAGCCATAATCCGTTGACCGTTCAAGAGGAAAAAATCTGTTCTTCGTTCCAGAGCGAGGATCTGTTCCTCGTTCTTGGAAAGATCACATTGTGAGAGGATGCAGATCCTTGCCAGAAGCCCGCCAGAATGACCGAAAGCAAGAAAAGACCGTCATCCCGTAGAGCCTGCCCTCGAATCTCCTCATTCTGTCATCCCGGTAAGTCTGGGTGATTAGAGCACCCATAAATCCCCCCCATTCTGTTATCCCGTAGAGCCTGCCCTGGAATTTGCTCACTTTGTCATCCCGTGATGCTTCTGCACGGGATCTGGTTTCTCTCCTTGTTCTTCGTAGTCTCGAAAAGGGTTTCTCTCGAAGCGAAGCTTCATCTCAAACTCAAAGTGACTTCTCGCTCAAAGAACCGCTGTGCGCTTAAGAACAAGAACCCGCTGGTCGCTGGAAGTTCCGCTGTACGCTTAAAAGCGGAGAACCCGCTGTACGCTGCTCAAAACAACGTTGTCCGTCAACGGTCCACCGTCCACCGAAGATCCGCTGTGCGCTTAAGAACGAGGACCCGCTGATCGCTGACGAAGACACGTTGGCCGTAAACGGTCCGCCGTCCACCGAAGAGCCGCTGTGCGCTTAAGAGCAGAAAACCCGTTTTACGCTGTAAATAGCCAGAACCCTGGACACGCCTTCAACGCTCTTTTTCATTCTTTGTCAAAGAAGAGAGAACGTCTAACGCAGAATCGTTCCCGCATCTTGGAACCGATTTTTCCTTTCGGAGAACGGTGAACCGATAACGGATAACCGTTCCTGCGACTTGCAACTTGTCCCTTGCAACTGTTTCAAAGACCGAGATCCTGGCCAGGAGAAGTTTCAGGATTACTTGAAGGAGTGTCATCCCTTGAGGCTGGCCTGATGAGCACATCTTCGGTCATCCCGTGATGAATTTGCACGGGATCTCGCCCGGAAGAGCCGCTTTGCGCTTAAGAACGAGGACCCGCTGAGCGCTGTAAAACATGGTTGGCCGTTGACCGTTCAAGATCATGAACCCATTCACCGAAAAGGCCGCTGTACGCTTTAAAGCGGTGAACCCGCTGAACGCTGTTTAGAGCCGTATTTGTTGAAATGAATACTAGATCTTGGAATACATCTGGGATAAAATCCTTGAGAGCATTTAGAATAGTGATTGCTCAATCTTCACCAGACTCCAGAACCGAGAGCCGATTTTTTAGCTCTTGTTCTTGAAACTTGCAACTTGCATCATGGAACTTGCAACTCTCGGTCTTGGAGAACGGACGGCGGACGGAGAACGGACAACGTCTCTTTCGCTCTTTTGCGGACCATCAAAGATAATCACTTAGGTACTGGGATGGGGTCTTGCAGTTAACATTGCCGCGCAGCGCACTTTGCAGACAAAGCTTGTCTCCTGTTATAAGCAAGGCATCACGGGCGCCCGCTAATGAGATAAAATGATTGTCCGGAAGATCTGTGCTGAAACTAATTAACTGGTAGTCATCGACAATCTCTACAATCTCAATATAATACTCTATGAAGTTGAAAAGACTCTCTAAATCAACGTTTCTGTACTTTTCCTTTTTTTTAAGTCTTGCTACGAACCTTCTCAACTCTTGTGGGAATATTACTGGTTCGATTACCCCCTGCTCGAGTGCCTTCACGACGACCATGCTGCAAGTCTTAGAGCCGAGTGCTGCTGAAATCACGACGTTTGTATCAACGACGACCTTCATCTTTCATCTCTCTTCTTACCTCGTCAAGAACTTCCAACCCTTCTTCTTCGCTGAGTCCAATCTTTCTGGCTTCTTCTTGGGCCTTTGAAAGATAGTAGTTCATCAAGTCCTCCTTAGAAACCGGTGATATCTTCATCACCGGAACGCCACGCCTAAGAATCAGAAGCTCCTCTTTTCCGTCAACAATCTCACTGAACCTGTTTCGAACGTCCCTAACATTAACCGTCTTCACAATCATCACCTCGATATTATTGTATCACTTATGTGATCCTTTGTGATACACAAGTACACACTAATCATCGATGAAACTAACTTCACCTCGCCATCTTAGCAGGGAGTTTAGGATGAGCGGCCATTCATTCCTATGGAAGTCACTAGTCATGGAATCCAGAAGGTCATTTGAAATAGTCATATTTTGAACTGAAGCTGGATTTGGATTGGCGTTGCGGGTAGAAAGATGCTAATCAATCTCAGATGACGGATCGTGGTTCTCCCGCTTTGGGCGAACAGCCGTTCGCCCCTACAAAAAAACTGTATGATCTTATGACATTGTCATCCCGGTAAGCCTGGGCGATTAGAGCACCCATAAATCCCCCCCATTCTGTTATCCCGTAGAGCCTGCCCTGGAATTTGCTCACTTTGTCATTCCGTGATGCTTCTGCACGGGATCTCGCCCTGAAGATCCGCTGTGTGCTTAAGAACGAGAACCCGCTGATCGCTGGAAGTTCCGCTGTACGCTAAAAAGCGGAGAACCCGCTAAACGCTGGAAGAGCCGCTGTGCGCTTAAGAACGAGAACCCGCTGATGGCTGTGAAATACAGTTGACCGTTGACCGTTCAAGAGGAAAAAAATCTGTTCTTCGTTCCAGAGCGAGGATCTGTTCCTCGTTCTTGGTAAAGATCACATTGTGAGAGGATGCAGATCCTTTCTGAAGCCCACCAGAATGACCGAAAGCAAGAAAAGACCGTCATCCCGTAGAGCCTACCCTCGAATCTCCTCATTCTGTCATCCCGTAGAGCCTACCCTCGAATCTCCTCATTCTGTCATCCCGTAGTGGTTCTGTACGGGATCTGGTCTTGAAAGCGCACTAAAGATCGAGATTCTGGCCAGGTACACGCCAGAATAACGGGATGCTATGTTTTCCACTAACCTGAAGCCTTCATCCCGAGTCAACCGTGTTGATCCCTTGTTTCTCATCCCGGAGAACGGTTCAACTGTGAACCAGCTTCTGTTGCTCTTTCCAACCTCCAACCTGCAATCCCCGACCCCGGGCTTTTTTTCCCTTACAACTTCCATCATGGAACTTGCAACTCTCGATGTTGGAGAACGGTGAACCGATAACGTATAACCGTTCCTGCAACTCGCAACTTGTCACTTGCAACTGTTTCAAAGACCGAGATCCTGGCCAGGAGAAGTTTCAGGATTACTTGAAGGAGTGTCATCCCTTGAGGCTGGCCTGATGAGCACATCTTCGGTCATCCCGTGATGAATTTGCACGGGATCTCGCCCGGAAGAGTCGCTGTGCGCTTAAGAGCAGAAAACCCGTTTTACGCTGTGAATAGCCAAAACCCTGGACACGCCTTCAACGCTCTTTTTAATTCTTTGTCAAAGAAGAGAGAACGGCTAACGCAGAATCGTTCCCGCATCTTGGAACCGATTTTTCTCTCTCGGTGGACGGCGGACCGTTGACGGACAACGTCTCTTTCGCTCTTACGAACCAAGAACAAAGCTCCTAGCTCCGGAACGAGGAACTTGGGCGCAACGCGTCGGAACCGATCTTCCGATACCGCTCTCTGCACGCTCTTATGAAGGAAGAACTGCTCCTGTTCCTAAAATGGAGTCCCTATTTTACTGTCCGTCCTGTATAAGAACGATGCAGGATGACATCCCGACATCTAAATCAGTGATTATGTGTGCTTTTCTTTGAGAAGTCCCTCTTCTTTTCTAACTTTCATCAGAGCTTCGGTGTACGGTTTGTTGTAAACACAGCAACCGACATTCATCTGACGTATAAGAAGCTCGATACAGTTGTCGCATGCAGTGCACCACTTTATTTCGTCTTCTCTACCTTCCATTAGTTTTGCCGGAAGGTAAGGGTCTGCAAAGGACTGTCTGCCCAGAGCTACCATATCTACGTACCCGTCGTTTACGTTCTTATTACCCCAGTACCTGAAGGTATTCTTTTCTCTCTCGACCGCCTGGAAAGAGTTCTTCCCGTCCCGGAAGATAGAGTATGCCGAGCCGATAACAACGGTTTCAGGCTTCAAGTTTTCTTTGAGGACCTTTGAGAAGTAATGATGGAGGTAGGCGTAGTCGGGTATCTTCCTATCTGGCTGTGATAGTGCAAGAGTAATCGACGGGCTTCCTGCAGATTGGAGAATGTAGTGCGCACCCCTCTCTTCAAGACCTTTGCAGAGCGCTATCGATTCGGTCAGATCCATAACTGCAGTGTCAGGCCCGGCGCTTCCGCAGCCTCCTGGAAAGCCTTCCCATACGGAGACTTTTGAACCGATTATGAAATTGGGATCGTTGACCTCTCTGACGACTCTTTCGATTAGTTCAAAGGCAAAGCGGCTTCGGTTTTCCCAGGAACCTCCATACTTCCACTTTCTATCATTGTAAGGGCGTAACAGCTGGGAGCCTAAATAGCCGTGAGAAAGCTTAAGGTCGACGCCATCGGCACCGGCATCGTGACAGATCTTTGCTGCCAGAACGAATTCGTCCAGAATCCGTTCTATGTCTTCCTCGCTCAGCAACTCTCCACCAAAACCGGCAAGCGGCTTCACGCAGACGCGCTTCGAAAAGGCTGGATGGCTTAACTCCCCCGAATGTGTTAGCTGGAAGATAAAGATAGTGTCTTTGTTGATGTTCTTCATTTTTCGAACAAACTTTGTCAGAGCCTCTTTGTTTCTAGGCATGATGCTGAGCTGAGTCTTTCTGCCGCGACTCTCGTAAGTAACTGTTATAGCTTCGAGGTCTATCAGACCGGCCTTGCCCTCGAAGAGTTTCCTGTAACGTTCGTAGGTCTTTTCGGTGGGATTTCCTTCTTCATCTGAATCACAGCATTCCATTGCGTTGATTACCATTCTGTTCTGAGCAACCCGGTTTCCGATCTTAATTGGTGTGAAGAGAACTTCCTTTTCGGACATAAAGCTATTACCTCCCTCGTTATATTTTCCCCGCGTCACAAAGCAAAAAGCAAATCCTCCGGTATCTTATGATAGTATTATTCGGATTACTGGTACAATACTGGTATTACTATATAGTTGTACCAGCATGAGACTGGCAGGTATCACCTGTGTCTATCATGTGATAGGAAACATGACGAATCACCTAAAAAGCTCACTAAATTTGATACTAGGCCATTGCCGTGGGATAATTCGAGTATTGTCTACGAAATAAATGCACCGAAGGAGCGTGTTAAATGCCAGGTCTTTTTTCGGAAAATACCAGTGAAGTGAAGAGACCGTTGACTTCTATACCAGGTATATATCTTTCCAGAGATTCGCTAGAAAAGTCTAGCATACTGAATAGCCGCGAGCTTCTGGTCTTCATTCTGGAGAGCATTCAGGACGGCGTCAGTATTTTGGATGTCGATATGAGAATAAGATACGTTAACAGCTCGATCAAGCACTGGTACTCCAGCAAGCGAGCGATTGTCGGTAGAAAGTGTTTCGAGATATACCACAACCGCAGTAGTCCCTGCGAAAAGTGTCCGGTGCTTCGAACGATGGAGAGCAAGAAGTCCGAAGTCGAGATCGTTCCATATCAGGCTCATTCGGTTAGTGACGGCTGGCAGGAGTTGTTTTCCATTCCGATCTTCAACAAGGACAACGAGCTCATAGCTCTTCTGGAGTACGTGCGAGATATTTCTCTTCAGAGATTTGTCGAGTACAAACTGATAAGCGTTCTTGACAGACTCGACACTATAGAGAAGAGGAACGACCTTCTGACCAGTCTTCTCAGGCGGACCGAAGAGGAAAAGGATGAGCTGGAGAAGACCATCATGGGCAATATGGAACGCTATGTAAAGCCAGCACTGGATTACTTGAAGAGGCACACCGACGAAAAGGATGTCGAGTTTGTAGAGGGTCTGATAAAGGAGATAATGCACCCTGTTACAAAAAAACACTCTTCTATTCTTGATAATCTCACTTCAAGAGAGATACAGATAGCAGAGTTCATAAGAGAAGGAAAGACCAGCAAAGAGATAGCCGAAATTCTCAGTGTAACCAAGAAGACCGTGGACTTCCACAGGGCTAATATCCGAAAGAAACTTCCCATAAAAGACAATAAAGTGAACCTGAGATCGTATCTGCTTTCTCATCAATGATTTCCGATATACTCCAGCTAGACGGAAAGGAGGCGATTCTTCTGAAAGCGATCAGGTTTCCTTTAATACTCTTAATAGTTGTCCTTTCTTCGGTTCTGATTTTTGGTCAGGCTGTCGATACAACTCAACGCCGTTATTGATACAGAAGTCTCGTTCATGAGTGAAGGCGGTTTGATCCGCGGGAATATCTCACTGCCTGTAACAGAACTCCCGGATATACCCTTGAGTTTATCACTTAATCTTCTGAAAACAGCTAAACAAGCGAAAGTATTTTTAGAAACGAAGAATTTTGCCACTACAAACTCTGTATTCAGAGAGTGAGTTCTTCTTGAGGCGTTACCTTGTCGGGTTGTGTTATCTTCATTAATGAAAGAATCTTCGAAGCAAGGGGTAGTGATTTGGCTTTCATGTAGTAACTTTGCTCACCATGGCTGAACTTCATCACTTTGAGTGAGTTTATCGCTCGTTGTATCTCCTGGGTTGAAGTGTGTATTCCTTTCTTTCTCATTCTGAACTCAAGCTCTCTTTGCACCAAGAATGCAAGGAAACATACAACGAAATGACCCTTTATCCTTCTTGGTGTCCAGTGGAACATCGGTCTCACTTCATTTCTGGCATGTCTCTACCTTCGAGTATTGATGCTCGCATTCCCCTGAGTGCATAAGTTGCAGGGGATAGTTTAC